>NZ_JBKKKY020000362.1:0-573 GCF_046613545.2 Aphanothece microscopica RSMan92
CGCCACATGGATCAACCCGGATGGACGGCCGGAGCCTCAGCCGCCCGGCGCATTGGCCGTAACACCGCTCGAATGGGCGGAGGTGAAGGGCCGGAAGGTGCCGGTGCGCTGGCGGGTGGTGCTGCCGGAGAAGGGCCTCGACGTCACCACGCGGGCACTCAACCCTCAAGCCTGGATGGACACGCAGGTGTCCTACTGGGAGGGACCGGTGTTTCTCGACGGCACGCATCCCGGGCGGGGTTACGTGGAGATGACGGGCTATGAATGATCAGATGCCGGGGCTGCGGTAGAGCGTCTTGCCCTTGACGCTGATCTCGACGTCCACGAGATATTTCCTCATCCCCTCGGCACTCATCGCGATGCCGAGGCCCGGAGCGCCTGGCACGTTCACCTCGCCGTTGGCATCGGGCGTCAGATGCGTTTCGCTCATATCCCAGGCGACGGATTTCGGTGCGAAGGGATATTCGCAGATGCGGTGCGCTTCGAGGCCTGCGAAGGGCTGGAGCGAGGCGCAGAGGGCGAGGTGCGACGTGAATGTGTGGTTCACAGAGGTGACGCCACGCGCTGCTGCGT
>NZ_JBKKKY020000363.1:0-572 GCF_046613545.2 Aphanothece microscopica RSMan92
TTGTACTTTTCCATTAGCTCTTCTAAATAGGGCTGTTTTTGAATACATTGTCTACATACTTTTGATGTAAAATTCAGAAGTAATACTTTCCCTTGTAACTCATCAGGCGAGAGGCTGTCACCTTCCAAAGTCAACAAGTCAAAGTCATTCAACATTATAGTAGAATAAACCGAAGGTGGAGTGATACTTTTATTATATTGAATGGGAGGAGAAACAACAAATCCCAAATAGTAAATAGTTAGCGAGAGCAACGAAAAACTTAAAAAAATACGTTTTCTATTCACAGGAAATTTTAGACATACTCCTATCAAATATCCAGATATAGCAAAAAGAAAAGAAACTGGGAAATAAAAAGGAAACAAGAAAGCATTTGTAAAATATCCGAATACATAAATAGCTACTGATGGAATCAAAAAAACCACAAAATCAGCCACCTTAGTAGTAAATATTTTTAGGATATATCCTGACAAAAGAAATAAAAAACTCGATACTAAAAACAGGATATAATTGGCGTTAAAAGTAAGCGTATAATTTACTAAAAATTGCACAATAAGTCCCAGAAAAGATAATAG
>NZ_JBKKKY020000364.1:0-571 GCF_046613545.2 Aphanothece microscopica RSMan92
GGCGGATCGGTCGTGGCCGACCCCGCCAAGGCCGATCTTGTGGTGCAGTTTGATGATTCCGTGCGCTCCAGCCACGCCCCGCCGCCCGGCGCGCCCGCCCATGGGCTGGTGAACTTCGCCGCTGTCGACATCTCCAAGAGCCGCGTGGCGGAGGCGTTCGAGCAGGCGTTCGGCTACCCGCTGGCAATCTGCCCGCGCCGGGGCCATGGGGTCGCGGTTGAGAAGAGCGAGGCCAATGGCGTCCACGACGGCCAGATCATCTGCCTGCCGGTCGAGCCCCAGCCCGGCCGGGTCTATCAGCGGCTGGTGAACAATCGCGCGCCCGACGGGCTGGTGGAGGATCTGCGCACGCCCACGGTCGGGGGGCGGCCGGTGTGCGTCTTCGTCAAGCGCCGGCCGGTGGCCCATCGCTTCAGCAACGACAATGTCGCTTGCCCCCTGCGCGCGCCCGAGGAGGTGTTCAGCGCCGAGGAGATCGCCGCCATCGGCCGCTTCTGCGCCGAGATCGGCTTCGACTGGGGCGGCCTCGACATCCTGCGCGATCGCGACGACGGGCGTCTCTACATCGTGG
>NZ_JBKKKY020000365.1:0-570 GCF_046613545.2 Aphanothece microscopica RSMan92
AGACCGTCGCAGGCAAGATCGCCCTCTTGCCACCTCCCCAGACGAGTGCCTAGGCCCTCATTGCAGGGTCAGCGTGAAGACCTCTTCCGACCAACCGTCGACATTGCAGCGGGCTCGCAGGACGACCTGGGTGATCCCCTCGGGCACGACGACACCTGACAGGCTGCGGGTAAAGGGCTGTTCATCGACATGCGGATGCGCCAGTTCGCGGGTGCCAAGGACCGTGCCATCGACCGTCTCCACGCGCCAGGCATCCGCGTAATGGTCCCATCCGGTATCCGGATGCGAAAGGGTCACATCGAAGCGGAAGCCGTTACTTTCGGCGGTGGTTCTGGCGTCCGTGACCACCGGCGCTTCGGCGAGCGCGGGGGTGACCAAAAGGATCAGTGCAGCAAGCTGTTTCATGCTGTCCAGCCTGCCCGTCCGCGCCGCATGACGAGAGTCACGTCTGCGTGTCGCCCTGCTTTTCCAGCAGGACCGCGCGCGATTGTGACCGGAACTCGCGCCGCAACAGCACGCCCGAGGCAAGAAGCGTCCCGGCCAGAAGCCCCCAAGGGCCTATGAGCCAGC
>NZ_JBKKKY020000366.1:0-569 GCF_046613545.2 Aphanothece microscopica RSMan92
TCCCGGCTCTGGGCCCACGTGGGTGACCGAGACCGTCCTGCCGGTGCTGGACGCGCTGGGGCTTGCACGGGACGGGCAATGGACCGCGGATGCCGAAACCGTCTTGTGGCGCGGGGTTCCGGCGGCGTGGGGCCTGCGGTTCGAGACCGACCAGCGGTTCCTGGCTGCGGTCGAGGCGGCGGTGGCAACGGTGCCGGGGGTGGTGCGGGACAAGATTGAACGGCTGTTGTGCATCAGCGCGGCAGATGTGGAAACGAGCGTAACGAAAAGCAAGCGCGCACATGAGGAGCTGCGCATCCGCTTCGGGCGGCCATCGGCTGCGCTACCCTTCACAGAGGAACAGGTCCGGCGCGGCCTTCCGCGACAGCGCGAGAATGACCTCGACTGGGTCTTCTTCCGGCACTGGCGGCTTGGGCGCGGATGGCTGGACGAAGCCGCGAAGGCCCGGGCTTTGGAAATCTTCCACGACCAGCTGGCCATCGCCATGCGAAAGGCAGTGATCGCACGGCTTTATCCGGACGGGTTCGTCTGGGAGTGAACTTCTTCGGCCAGCCAATCGCGGAAGGATC
>NZ_JBKKKY020000367.1:0-566 GCF_046613545.2 Aphanothece microscopica RSMan92
TTCCATTTCTCTGTCGAGTCATGTCGGACGTTACGCAGCTTCCGCCTTCGGAAACCACACAACTATCCAGTGGCCCCCCTGGCCATGTACAGTTTTGCGTGTGAACCCCACCACATAGGTGGCCAATCTCATGTGCAACCAATGCGTGGTCCGTTATTTCGAGACCATCGCCCATTTGGTTTGATACGTCTGCTGCACAATACGACAACCCTGTCTGACATATGCCACCAATCGACCGAGCTATTCCGCCCTGTCCTTGTCGACGTATTAAAAGCACGGCGATGTTCCTCGAAATGCTGTCCATACGTTCTTCGTATAACCGAGCGAATGGCTCCACAAGGTCAAAGACGCCCATCGCGTTGTCATAGGGATCGTCCGATATTTCCCAGATTCGAACATGTGAAAGCTGGAGACGAACGGAGAGATCGCGTTCATAGATAGCCGAAACACGAGCAAAGAGTTCAACCAGATATTCCTCTGCATCTGTGATATCTGATCCAAGGTATCGAAACAGCTCATTGTCCATTTCCACAGCAACGTCTACGGTCAACATGCCAAGCGTATCA
>NZ_JBKKKY020000368.1:0-565 GCF_046613545.2 Aphanothece microscopica RSMan92
GCTATCGCATCCACCTGCACCCGGCCAACCAGAACGCGGGCCGCGGCCCGGCGCAGCTGTCCCCGGACTGAGCGCAGGCCCCGGGGTCCCGGGCCCAAAAGTATCAAAAGGAATGTATTTTTGCATTCTACTCTGGATTGACCCCGCGGTTCCTGCAATCATGGACGGGTCGTATCCCCCTGGGGTGGGACTGATTGCCATCCGGAACGCGGGATAGGTGCATGATCCCAAAGGTGCTTGTTCTGGACGACGAGGCGGCGATCCGCCAATTGCTGTCCGAGGCCCTGGGCGCCGAAGGATATCGTGTCGTCTGTGTCGAAACGGTGCGTGCCTTCTGGGACGAGAATGTGCGCGCGCCCGGAGACCTGTACATCGTCGACCTGACGCTGCCTGACGGCAGCGGGTTTCCGGTGGTGCGGGAACTGCGCCGCCAGACCGACCGCGGGATCATCATCCTGAGCGGCCGCGACGACGAGACCGACCATGTGCTGGGCCTGGAACTGGGCGCCGACGACTATGTGACCAAGCCCGTTCGCGTGCGGGAACTGACGGCGCGGGTCAATGC
>NZ_JBKKKY020000369.1:0-563 GCF_046613545.2 Aphanothece microscopica RSMan92
ATCGTGCCGTCGGGAGAGACAAGAATGGGCTTAGGAATCCCAGTCACTTCAAATACTTTCGCTGCTTCGCTGGAGAATATGCCAAAGGAAAAGGCATGCAGCCATGGCATCGGGAAACGGCTTTCACGGAACTGTTCAATGCTCTTGGGCACACGATCCAGTGAAATACTCAGGATGGTAAAGTTCTTGGACTTGAATTCCTCATATGCCTTCGTGATCGTTGGCAATTCAGCGACACATGGTCCACACCACGTCGCCCAAAGGTCGATAAGTACCCACTTACCTTTCAGGGACGCTGGTGTAATTGTTTCCGTTGGTTTATCCAGGGACGCAAAGGAAAAGTCCGGCAGCTTGTTGCCTGGCCGTATCGTTCTGTCCGGTGCATAGTCCTTTTTGGCCATTTGTGCTTCGTCGGTTTCCGCATAGTCTGCCATAAGCTTGGCATACATCGCCTCGGCAACCGAACTACGGCCTTCAAAATCGGCCTCAAGGAGCGTGCCATAGAGGGTACGCGCCAGATCCTGCTTGCTCACGATACCTGCAGAAGCAATGCTATCGACGAT
>NZ_JBKKKY020000370.1:0-563 GCF_046613545.2 Aphanothece microscopica RSMan92
ACTGGCTGGTAGAAGGCATAGAGGCCGATGGCGGCGACCCAGCGACATGGCAAATCGTGTGCATTGATGACGATGCGCAAGGTCATGTGCAAACGGTCATTCCCGCGTGTGAAGTCGACCTGCAATTCGTTGACGAGCAGGCCTGGGAAGGTTTGGGTAAGTCTGCGCCAACCGACCCGAGATCCTTTTCTCTCTATCTGCAGAATTTGCAATGGAACACCGCCACAGCATCGGATCAGCGCCTGTTTCAAGCGCCGTTCAGAGCTGGCATTGAATTGTCCCCTTACCAACTAGTGCCGCTCGCCAAGGCGTTGGATCTTCCTCGTGTCAACCTGATGATCGCTGACGACGTCGGCCTTGGCAAAACGATCGAGGCGGCTTTGGTAATGCGCGAACTGATGCTGCGCCGCCGGCTGGATTTTTTCGTTGTAGCCGCGCCTTCAAGCATGACGCTTCAGTGGCAAGAAGAACTCGCCGCAAAGTTTGGCATCCCAGCTACAATTGTCGACGCGGAGTTTGTTGCGGACATTCGCGCCAAGCGAGGATTTGGCTATAATCCATGG
>NZ_JBKKKY020000371.1:0-563 GCF_046613545.2 Aphanothece microscopica RSMan92
GGCCCTTGGGCGCGGTGCTGATGCTGCTGGCGGCCGTGGTCGCGCTCGGCGCGCTGCTGGTGGAGCGTTGGCTGATGTTTGCCGAGGCGACCCACACCGTCACGTTGTATTACACCGGGGAGGCCTGACGCCCCCCTCCCGACCACGCCCCCTGCGCCGGGGGCTGCGCGAATTGGAAGCTTGACGCGCCCCCCCTTCACAGCGTTAGGGATGGTTGGACATCAGGAACGGGCCGCAGGATGCCATTCGCCGATTATCGGCCTGACCCGGCCGATCTCGATCGCTTTCTGAGCCTTTGCGGCTCCCGCCTCTGGACAAAGCGCCTCGGCGAGATCGGGCAACGGGCGCGGCAGGCATCCCTGTCCGGCCGTGCGGCCCAGCAGCGCCATGCGGTGGAACTTGTCCTGGCCCGGCTCACGGACCCCAAGGCGATGGCGAATGCCGGCCAGGCGGAACGCCGCTTGCTGGCCTATGCGCGGGAAGCGTCGAAGCTGGCTGCCACCCTTCCCGCCCCGCGTCGCGCCCGGCTGCGCGACCGTATCGCGGCGGCGCTGACGGGTCAG
>NZ_JBKKKY020000372.1:0-562 GCF_046613545.2 Aphanothece microscopica RSMan92
GCTCGCCGCCCATTACCACGCAGACGGGCCGCCCGCGGCCACGCTGATGGGCCCCATCGTGGGCAAGCGCGCCCATGTGATGGGTCTGGTGGTCTATGACTTCTATGGCGAGCATGCCGCCTTCGCCGAGGCCGCCGCCGGCTGGGTGCGAGATGGCCGGCTGAAGACGCTGGAAGACGCCGCAAACGGCCTTGAAGAGGCCCCAGCCCTGATGGAGCGGCTGATGACCGGGCGCAATGTGGGCAAGGCGGTGATCAAGCTTCCGGGCGTGGCGTGAGGCGCCATTTCCTCTGGGTGAGGAACCGCTGGGTTCACTATCGCCGCACCGGGTCTGGCCCGGCGGTGGTGCTGCTCCACGGCTCGCCGCAGAGCGCCTGGTCACTCATGCCGCTGATGCACCGGCTGGCCGCTGCGGGCCTGACCGCCATCGCCCTCGATACGCCGGGCAACGGGCTTTCCGACCCGCTCTCCGGCGCGGATCTCGACTGCGACGCCTATGCCGCCGCCCTGAAGGAGACGCTGGACGCGCTGGGCCTAGGCCGGGTGGGGCTTTATGGCTTCC
>NZ_JBKKKY020000373.1:0-561 GCF_046613545.2 Aphanothece microscopica RSMan92
TATCGATATCGCCTGTTCGCCAATCCTTTCCGGTGAGAGCGTGGACGAAGCCGGCGCGCGCATTTTCGAGCGGCTGGTGGCGGCCGCCTCCGGCGAGAAGACCAAGTCCGAGCTTCTGGGGCTCGGCGATGAGGAGTTCGTCCCGTGGCAGGTCGGCGCGGCCATGTGATCGCGGCGCTGTGCGCTGCGCTCTTTGCAAGTCTGCCCGCCAAGGCCGATCCCGCTCGAAAGGCCGCGATCGAGACGGCTCTGCGCGAGGTGGGCGGCCATGTGGCTGGCGTACTCGTCACGCCTTCGGGCATGGGCCGGTCGGACTATGATTGGGTGGCGGGCGACTGGCGGGATTACGAGCCGCACTGGCACACCGGACAGCAGATCTGGGGCCTTCTGGAAGCCCACCGCATCACGCGCGATCCGGCGCTGAAGCGCGCCGCGATCCGGGCTGGGCGCTGGTGGGTCTCTACCGAGTTCAGGTCCCCGCACCCCCTCGCCGGCCTCGTCAACGCCTGGCACGGCGACCGGATTGGCCCGCTTATCAACTTCACCACGATCTCAGACGGG
>NZ_JBKKKY020000374.1:0-560 GCF_046613545.2 Aphanothece microscopica RSMan92
AACCTGTGGCGCCGCCGCCACCTCTGACAAAGGACTGGGGGCCTAAGGACTGGCCAAGGACATTGGCGAGCTCATCTGCAGCGCGATTAGTGAGGGCGAGGAGGAGAATGCGCTCAGTCTCATCGGCATGAAGCTGTGTCACAAGTGCTCGGATCACCGCAGATGTTTTCCCTGTTCCTGGCGGCCCTTGTATTAGGCACCAGTCAATGGCGGACAGCGCCTTGCCAACCGCGGCGCGTTGTGATGGTAGCAACGTAGGGTCTGTGACACGTACTTCCGGACCTTGTCGAGGGGGCATCATTCCAATCATCCGTTGGCGTCGTTGGACACTCTCCATGGAAGCCCATGTGAGCAACGCAGATTGCTGACGTCGGAAACTACTGTCGAGACCGTCAATTTCAATGATCCAATGCTCGAAGGACGAGTACCATGCTATCGAACGCGTCGAGTTGCGAACGGAAACTGTCACAGAGGTATCCGTGATGGCAATGATAGCTCCCCGAACCACTTCAAGTGCTCCCTTGGTTGATGCTTCCGTCCGGGGGAACACGACAACGAGA
>NZ_JBKKKY020000375.1:0-559 GCF_046613545.2 Aphanothece microscopica RSMan92
AAGGCGCCGTTCTTCGTGGCGCAGGTGGCCCAGCAGGTGCTGCAGGCGCGGCCCCAGGCCAGCTTCACCTGGGTCTGTGAGGGGCGTAACCATGCTGCCGCGCGTGGGCTGTTCACGGACCGGGCCGTGTTGGCGCGCGTGCACTTCCTGCCATGGCAACCGCAGCAGCAGCTGCGTGAGCTCTACGACGCGCATGGCATCTTCGTGTTCCCCTCGCTGTTCGAAGGCTTCGGCAAGGCCTTCATCGAGGCGATGGCGCGTGGCCTGTGCGTCGTGGCAGCAGACAACGGCGGCATGCACGATGTGATCCGCCACCGCGAGAGCGGTGTGCTTGCGCCGACGGGCGACTGCGAGGCGATGGCCCAGGCCTGCATGGATCTGATTGATCACCCGGCCGATTTCCTGCGCATGGCAGCAGCAGCGCGCGCAGCCGGCCAGACCTACACCTGGGATCGTGTCGGCCGCGAGACGCTTGCGTTCTACGAGCAGCTGCTGCGCCAGAACGCCTCTGGCGGCACCCGCCCCACCCTGAACACGCCAGGCTCCTGATGATCACCGA
>NZ_JBKKKY020000376.1:0-555 GCF_046613545.2 Aphanothece microscopica RSMan92
TGGATCCCGACGGTGCGCAGGGGCACCATCTGCGCCGTGCTGCCCTGGGTGTCGCGCAAGAGGTTCTCCAGCACCTCGGCGCTGCGCTCGCCCGTGGTCTGGCCCAGCAGGTTGTCCCATCCGTCGCGGGCGGTGGTCTGCCCGGTGGTGCCGTGGCCGGTGCCGAACAGCACGTCGTCGGCTTGGTCGCCCTGTCCACCGCCCCCCATGTTCCAGGGCGCCCTCGTGCCCTGCATCAGCGTGCCCAGATAATCCTCGGACCCGATGACCTGGGCGATCTTCTTGCCCTTGTCGCTGTCCGCGGGTTCCCCGATCGCGGTCAGCACACGTTCGGTCAGCGCCGCCACGAACAGTGGCTTGGTGTTGATCGTGGTGCGGGTCGGGCGCAGCTGGATCAGCACGAACACGCCCTTGCTGGACGACCCGTCCGGCGACGGTGGGGTGGACAGCGTTGCGTCATATTCGACCGAGAAGCTGTCGATCAGCGTCTGGCGGATCAGCGGCTCGTCCACCTTCCAGTTGTCAAAGCCCGCCTGCGACCAGAACCCCGGCCCG
>NZ_JBKKKY020000377.1:0-555 GCF_046613545.2 Aphanothece microscopica RSMan92
GCCGGCGCATCGCCCTGCCCGAGAACACCTTCGCCGCCGAGGAAGTGAGCGGCCGCCTGCCGCCCGACACCACCGCGCTGTTCCTGCCCGACCTGATTTCCTGCATCGATGCCGCCGCCCATGGCCGCGCCGATGCCGCCGCGGTCTATGACTGGGCGCTGCGGGACATGGCGATCTCGCATCCGGAACTCGACCTGGAAGCCCGGATCGAGGTGACCCACACCCATACCGGCCTGACGCTGCGCCTGGGCGAGCGGGACCTGCTGCGCTTCGTCAACACCTTCCTGTATCTGCGGACCGCGGACGGCACGATCCCCGACATCCACGAGCAGTATCTGAGGGCCCCGCAGCCACCCAGCCCGAGCTTCCGGTAGCCGGTGCCCGCCTGCAGCACGGTCTGTCCGAATGGACCGATCTCGGGCTGTGGAAGCTATTGTTCCTGAAGCAGGAAATCGGCTCACCCTGATCCGGCGTTAGCCGATCGTGCTCTGGCAGTCCCGCTGCCCAGCCCCTTTCGGCCGCGCTCAGCGCGCCGTGCGCTGTTGCAGGCGCCGG
>NZ_JBKKKY020000378.1:0-552 GCF_046613545.2 Aphanothece microscopica RSMan92
CAGGTGTTCGAGGGCAGCGGCGAAAAGCTTGGGCCACGCCCGTTTCGGCCACCAGCCGGTCGATCTGGCCTGCGTCGAAGTTCGACACGCCGATCGAGGTCGCGCGCCCTTCGTCGCGCAGGCGGATCAGCGCGCGCCAGGTGTCGACGTAGCGGTCGGCGCGGGGGCAGGGCCAGTGGATCAGGAGGAGGTCCACGTGATCCAGCCGCAGGCGGGCCAGGCTGTCCTCGGCCGCGCGCAGGGTGCTGTCGTATCCTTGCCGGTCGTTCCAGACCTTGGTGGTGACGAAGACCTGGTCGCGCGGCAGGCCGCTGGCGCGAAAGCCGTCGCCCAGACCCGCCTCGTTGCCATAGATCGCCGCGCCGTCGATCAGGCGATAGCCCAGGCCCAGGGCGGTTTCGGTGACGCGCGCGGCCTGGTCGGCGGGCACCTCCCACAGGCCGAAGCCCAGCGCGGGGATGGATCGGCCGTCGGACAGGGGGATGCGCGGGTCGGTCATGGGGGGCCTCGTCTGGGGTGCAGGTCAGGAGCAGCGGTCCCTTTCGTCCTTCG
>NZ_JBKKKY020000379.1:0-552 GCF_046613545.2 Aphanothece microscopica RSMan92
AGCGCCCCCGGCGACCTGCGCCCCTCGCGCGCCGCGCGTGGGTGGTCCGTGGCAACGCCGGCGCGGGGGGCTCGATGCCCCCCGGGGCGGCGCCCCCGGTCAAGGGGGTGCGCTTGTCAGCCCGGGCAGGCGCGGTTAGGCTGCCTGCCGCGCGGCGCGGGGTGGGACGGCATGCATCGGACGGGATATCTGGCGGGCGGGTTGGCGGTGGCGCTGGGGTTGCAGGCCCCGGCGCTGGCGCAGGAGATCCTGACCAAGCAGTATGACGACGGCTCGGTCTACGAGGGCACCTTCCGCAACGGGTTGCAGCACGGGCAGGGCACCTACCGGCTGCCCTCGGGCTATGAGTACAGCGGCGAATGGGTCGACGGCGAGATCCGCGGCACCGGGCGCGCGCGCTTTCCCAACGGGTCGGTCTATGAGGGCACCTTCGCCGCGGGCAAGCCCGAGGGGCGCGGGCGCATCACCTATCCCGACGGCGGCAGCTACGAGGGCGACTGGCGCGACGGGCGCATGACCGGGGCGGGCGTCGCGCGCTATCCCGACGGGCGG
>NZ_JBKKKY020000380.1:0-552 GCF_046613545.2 Aphanothece microscopica RSMan92
GACGCCTCGCCGCTGGACCTGAAGTTCCGCCGGATCGAAGGGTTTCTCGGCCGCTCAGACAACATGGTGAAGCTGCGCGGCATCAACATCTTCCCTCAGGGCGTGGGGCCGATGCTGGATGAGCTCCCGGCCTTTGCGGGCGAGTTCATCTGCAAGGCGGTGCGCGACGCCTCCGGTCGCGATGAGTTCGTCGTCATCGCCGAGACGACCGCTCCGGCGGGCGACCGCTCCGCCGTGACCGAGGCGGCGCGCGCCATCCTGAAGCGCAAGATCGGCATCGAGGTGCAGGTCGATCTGGTCGACAAGGGGGCCACAGCGCCGCTCACCCAGATCGAGGTGCGCCAGAAGCCGATCCGCCTGATCGACGAGCGCTTCAAGTGACCGCAGCCCTTCATGCCCTCGGCGCTGCTGCGCTCGGACGCGCGCTAGCCCGCCGCGAGACCACCGCGCGCGCCGTGACGCAGGCCTATCTGGACCGGATAGCCGCGCTCAATCCGCGGCTCGCCATCTACACCCAGGTCGCCGCGCAGGATGCGCTGGCGGCGGCGGATG
>NZ_JBKKKY020000381.1:0-549 GCF_046613545.2 Aphanothece microscopica RSMan92
TTGAAGGCTTCGGCAGTCCATACCAACGCGATCTGAACAATAATCAGCGCCCACTCTGTGGTGGATAGCTGAAAATAAAAGCCGGCTATTACTACCACTACGGCGACCAGCAGGTGAATCCTGGCGTTGTTCTCAAACCGAAACAAATCGAGGATGCCCCGCCCGGCGTAGCGGAAACTCCGTACGGCTTTTTTTAAATCAATCAGTAGACTCATGATTGGTACTTAGCGCTTACCGATGTATTCCCGCATCATTACCCATTCGCGGCCCGGCGTTTTTACCTTGAAGGTTTCCAGGCATCCGCGATCCTGCAAGGTGATGTAGCAGTTTTTACCTTTTCTGCCACCGAAGCAGATATTGGAAACATTTTTACCGATGGTTGTGATCGTCGAGATTTGCTTACCCGCCGGCGATACCACCGCTACCTGACCAAGTCCGTAGCGGGTAATATAGAGGTTGCCTTCGGTATCGCAGCGCATACCATCCATGCCGCCCTCCGCAAACTCACCACGGCCCTCGGTCGCAGCGCCAATGCCACCGGCCTCGCCG
>NZ_JBKKKY020000382.1:0-548 GCF_046613545.2 Aphanothece microscopica RSMan92
CTGGGAATGACCACGGGGGTACAGGATGCTGCCTGACCGCATCGGACGGCTGCCCTGCTGGCGGGGGGTGCCCTGGGGCCTGCCGCTGTCGGGCGGGCTGTCGAACGAGATCTGGAAGATCACCGACGACGCGGGCGACCATGTGGTGCGGCTGGGCGCCGATTACCCCTGCCACCACGTCGACCGGGCGCGCGAGCTGATGACCACCCGCGCCGCCCATGCCGCGGGGTTCGCGCCTGCGGTGGAACATGCCGAAACGGGCGTGATGGTGACGCAATTCATCACCGCGCGCACCTGGGGCGCGGAGGATATCTGCGCCCACCCCGACCGCGTGGCGCATCTGCTGCGCGACTTTCACAGCCGGATGCCCGACTTCGTGTCCGGCCCGGCCTATCTGTTCTGGGTGTTCCATGTGATCCGCGACTACGGGCGCACCCTGCGCGGCGTGGACAGCCCGCACCTCGCCGCGCTGCCCCCCTGGCTGGACCGCGCGCGGGCGTGGGAGGCGGCACAGATCCCCCTGCCCATCATCTTTGGCCATAACGACA
>NZ_JBKKKY020000383.1:0-546 GCF_046613545.2 Aphanothece microscopica RSMan92
GGCCAGTTTTTCCATCGGAGCGTATCCTGCCTACCAGCATGATATTCTTTACTTCATGCGTACCCAACGCTGCGGGTACAACCCATATCTCGATAAGGAGTGCCATCAGCAGGACGGACGAACCTTTTTCGGCCCTATGCCGGACTCGACCTATCTGGATGCTCGTGGTGGATGGCACGATGCCGGCGATCAGCTCAAATACCTGATTACAGGTAGCAACGCCACGGCCCGCCTGCTGTTGGCCTACGAGTGGGCACCCGGTAAGTTTGCTGATCAGGTAGATGCCCTGGGTCAATCTGGTGCCAATGGCGTACCCGACGTACTCGACGAAACCCGCTGGGGCCTCGACTGGATTCATAAGCTTCATCCCGTACCCGGGCAGCTTTTTCACCAGGTAGCCGACGACCGCGACCACCGGGGCTTCAAGCTACCCCACCAGGACAATGCCGATTACGGCTGGGGACCCAACAGTGCCCGGCCGGTGTACTTTGCGACCGGTAAACCGCAGGGGGCGGGTAAGTACCTGAGCGAGGCTACCGGTATTGC
>NZ_JBKKKY020000384.1:0-545 GCF_046613545.2 Aphanothece microscopica RSMan92
GATCGCGACAATGCATATGCATAAGGCTACCCTTGCAAGTGGAAACAAGAGAGTGAAGCTCTCGGCTCTGTTCCTTGCCTTATGCATGCTTAGCGCAGGATCGGCGGTAGCCGAGGAAGCGGTTTCGTTTGTTGATAGCGTCAAACCAATCTTCGATTCGAAATGTGTCGCCTGCCACGCATGTACCGATGCGCCTAGTCAGTTGGATTTACGTAGCCGTATGGGCGTGGAGAGGGGTGCGAAGAAGGGAAATCCATATTCACCTCGACTAACCTTTGAACCGAATACGTTGCTCAATCAAAGCCCAAAAACAGTTGAACAGTGGCGAGAAGCCGGTTTCTTTTCGGTCACTGAGGGTGGCCAGCAGTCGCTCATGGGCAAAATGCTTTCGCTCGGCCATGCCAACCCGTTCGCTGGCAACTCGGTGCTTCCAAAGGATTTCGACGGACGGCTCGACTCCCTTGAAAGAGAAAACTACACTCCGAACGAAGCCGAATTCTCGGCCTATGCGGAGCAATTCCCGCTCGAAGGTATGCCGTTCGGCG
>NZ_JBKKKY020000385.1:0-545 GCF_046613545.2 Aphanothece microscopica RSMan92
GGACACGCTACGACAAAAACATTACGAACGAAAGCACGGCAAAGATGCATACTACGGGCAAGGGTGCTAAGGTTTTATCGTATTTTGTCAAGAAAAAAGCAAGTTCTGGCTATCCCTAAAACTTAGGACACGATAGCTCCTTGCTGCGACGCTTAGGGCGGCCTTTGGGTGGGTTGAGCGGTTCGAATATATAGGATAGAGATATTTCGTGGGCTCCGCCGCTGCCAATGCCTAAGGTAGAGATGGTAGCATCGTAGCTATAACCAATCGAAAATTTGTCTTGCCGGAAGCCCGCCAGAAAAATGAGTGATTCGTGGTTGTTAATATTTTCAGCGTATTGCTTCACCGGAATACCCCGATACCATGCCCCGAAAACCATCGGCGCGTAGGTTACATAAAGCCCAGCGTCAAATTGATCAAACTTACCTTGCGACTTGTACATAATGGCGGGCGAAATTGTTTTTTCGCGGTCGATCTCATTACCCAGGTAGGTGTAGCCACCAAAAGGGATACGGAGTCCGGCCTGAAAACTGGCTTTAATTGGC
>NZ_JBKKKY020000386.1:0-545 GCF_046613545.2 Aphanothece microscopica RSMan92
CATCCAGCCGCGCGGACCGCGCTTCCTCCACTTGGTCTTCCTCCTGCAGCAGGTCGGTGGCGAGCAGGGCGGGGAGCTGGCCCGCGGCATCGAACACCGCGCGCTCCAGCGCCTCCGCCGCACGTTCCGTCCCGGGATGGCGGCCGTCCCGGGCCATGCGCGGGAATTCGGCGGCGGCGACCGATTCCAGGTAGCGCGCGGCCTCCGCCCGCAGGTCATGGCCCTGCGGTCCAAGCCGTTCCGCCATGCGCGTCAGGCTGCCGATGGCCGAGACCTCCGCCGCCACCAGCCGCTGCGCGTCGGCGACCTGGGCACGCGCCTGGACGGCACAGAAGGCGAGCGTGAGGGTCAGCGCGGCCGTCACCGTCCCGCTGGTCCGCATCGCCAGGTCGAGGTTGTCCTTGGGGGAGGGCAGCTTCAGCAGCGGCGCCACGACCAGGCAGGTGAAGCCCGCCATCCCGCCCGCGCCGAGCATGAACACCGCATAGACCACGGCGGGCGGCAAATCGTGCAGGAAGAGGATGATCTGCATGGTGGGTCCGGGG
>NZ_JBKKKY020000387.1:0-543 GCF_046613545.2 Aphanothece microscopica RSMan92
GCCCGCGCCGGGCGGGCGATGCGGTGCGGCTGGTCTGCGGCAGCGCGCGGGCGGTGGCGGAACTGGGCTGGACACCGCGCCGGTCCACCCTGCAGCAGATGATCGAAGACGCGTGGCGCTGGCACCGGACGGGCGGTTACGACCCCGCCTGACGTGTCCTCCCTGCACGTTTTTGCCGCAAGGCAGCAAGCCGGCTCGCGCCGGGGTTGACCATCGCCTGCCCAGGCGCGATTGTCGCGCCAGTGGTCCGCGACGGACCGGGTTAAGGGGTTTCCGGATGACAGGGTTTGGCCGTCGCGGCGTGCTGGCTATGGGCGCGGGCTTTGTGGTGGCGGGGTGCAGCCTGCCGCGCGGGGCCGCCCAGCAGCAGCAGATCCTGACCAGCATCACCGAGGACGTGGCCGGCGACTACGCCATCTATCCCGTGACGCGCGACCTGCTGCCGCGGCTGGATCACTGGCCCATGACCGGCTCGGGCCCGCGGGGGGGCTGGATTTCGGCCGGGGCGGCGCGGGGCGACCGGCGCATCGCGGCGGGCGACCG
>NZ_JBKKKY020000388.1:0-543 GCF_046613545.2 Aphanothece microscopica RSMan92
CGACGGCGGGGCGGGCCTTCGTGGTCCACATGCTGGAGCAGTCGGCCACGGACCTGGGCCGCGCGATGGCCGGCGATCCGCCGACGGTCAGCGAGACCGGCCAGCAGATCGTGCAGCGGGCCGTGGGCAGCCTGACGGACGCCATGCTGGGCCATGCCATCGGCGACCTGATGGAGCCGATCACCGGCGTTCTGGCCCCCGCCGCACAGCGCGAACTGCGCAACGGCAACCTGCTGCGGTCGGTGACGATCACCTTTTCCGAAGACCAGGTCCACGGCGCGGTACAGAATGCCTTGCGCGCCTTTGCCCAACGCGCGCCGGCCGAGCTGCGCCGGATCATGGGCGGATCGGACGCGCGCAACCGCAGCGCCGCGGCTGCGCAGATCGCCAGCGGCGTGATGGCCAACCGCCAGTTCCGGGCGCAGCTGGAGCGCTGTCTCGAACAGCAGGCGCGATAGCCCTGGCCGCTTGTGCCAGCGGGGGCCTGCGCCTAGAACGGGGCAGGCCCGGGGGAACAGCGCATGAAGATCGCCACCTTCAACA
>NZ_JBKKKY020000389.1:0-541 GCF_046613545.2 Aphanothece microscopica RSMan92
TGATGTAGAAAGCAATACCAACTTTCATGATGGTGTAAGTGAGCCCGACCCCAGTTTTTCTGTACTCAATAACATTCTATGCCGAGGGCTTCCTACCCGCATGTCGCTGGAATTAGAACAAAAATTCGTCGATACGTTCAAACACGCAAAGCAAAAGGCTTCTTTTGGAACCATCTTTTTTGAACCACTCGAAGACACATACCTTGACAGCCAAATATTTAGGGCGTTACACATCATTGACCCCCGAATAACTATCAGGCAAAACTCTTATGGACAGTCCTCTAGTAGTTTTGAGAGCGACTTTTTGTTTAATCAAATTAGCAGTGATAAAAACTTCCTCTTGCAGGTACTAGAACCCCAACGGGAACTGAATACAATTATCAAGCACCCCTTCAACTTCTCTCGTCAACGAGCAGACTTCACCATTGAGCTACCCTATTCTAATTCAAAAAACGGGCACCTAATTGAAATAGACGGTCCCCACCATTCAACAGAAGTCTCTCAACAGATTCTGGATCAAAACCGGGATATTGCTGTCAAT
>NZ_JBKKKY020000390.1:0-540 GCF_046613545.2 Aphanothece microscopica RSMan92
CCAATGCCAGCATTCGGGCGGGCGACCTGCAGGTGCGGTCGGCCCAGACCGCCTTTGACGGCGTGCGCGAGGAGGCCCGTCTGGGCGCGCGCACCACGCTGGACGTGCTGAATGCGGAACAGGAACTGCTGTCGGCGCGGGTGACGCGGGTGTCGGCCGAGGCCACGCGCTACATCGGGGTCTATGGGCTGTTGTCGTCGATGGGGCTCTTGACGGTCGATCACCTCAAGCTGGGGATCCCGACCTATGACCCCGAGGGTTACTACAACGCCGTGCGCAACGCGCCCGCCCTGTCGGCCCAGGGCAAGAAGCTGGACCGCATCCTGAAGACGATCGGAGACTGACCGTTCTCGCCCCGTGGCCGGTGCCGTCCTTGTCAGAAGGGCGGGTGGGGGCTACACTTCTGCGTCAAGAACAAGACACGAGGGGCGCGCGGGCATGTCGGAGCCGATGACGACGACGGACATCGAGGATGTCCTGTCTTCCATCCGCAAGCTGGTGTCGGAAGACCTGCGCCCGGCGCAGCCCCGCGGCCCGCTG
>NZ_JBKKKY020000391.1:0-540 GCF_046613545.2 Aphanothece microscopica RSMan92
CTCCGACGGTACCCGCGCGCTGCTCAACCTCGCCGCTGAAACCTCGGCCATGATCTCGGTGCGCGGCTACCGCACCGCCGAGGTGCTGAAAGACTGGGGCTATGCCAATGTCATGGCCACGGGCTGTCCCTCCCTTCTCCTCGCCGGCGGGCGCTTCACCACCCATGCCACGACGCCTCGCCCCACCGCCGACAATACCGTGCTGATGGGCACACGCCATCTCTACCGCCCGACCTCCGCCATCCAGAACGAGATCTACCGCTTCGCCTATCGCAACGGCGTCGACATGATCATGCAGTCCGAACTCGCCGACATGTTCTTCATCGAGGATATCTCGCGAGATACCGTCACGGCAGTGAAGTCTAACCCGGTCCTCGCCACCTGCTATGGCGACGCCAGAGTTGAGGGCATCCGCAACTACCTACGCCACCATGGTAAGGTCTTCTTCCATGCGCGGGACTGGCGGTCCTATCTGCAGCGCAAGGAATATGTCATCGGCACCCGCATCCATGGCACCATCGCGGCGATCCTGTCGGGCTG
>NZ_JBKKKY020000392.1:0-538 GCF_046613545.2 Aphanothece microscopica RSMan92
CTGACCATCTGGCCGGAGGCGCCGGTGACCGCGAAGATGGCGAAGGGCGATCCCTCATTCACCGCGATGTTCGCGACGGCGAGCGGGCGGTCGTCATCCTTGAGGCCGTCGGCATCGATCGGCGCCACCAGCCCGCCAAGCGGGCCGACGGTCGGTGCGCCGTCGGCGAACAGCGTGCCCGTGCCATCATCCGCGATGGTGGCGATGCCGGTGGCGCCGGTGCCCGAGCCGGTGCTGGCGGCGAACAGCCGGAACGCCTCGGCGCCTTCATTGGCGGCGTCGTTGACGATGGGGGTTCGCACCAGCAGCGCGGTGGCGCCGGCGGGGATCGTGACATAGCTGTCGGCCACGTAGCCGACCCAGGCGCTGCCGTTCCAATACTCCAGCCCCGGCCCGAAATCCGCGGCCTGGTCGGCACCGGCGACGCCATCGACCATCGCCGCATTGCCCGCGACGAGCCCAAGCCGGACCATCTGGCCGGAGGCGCCGGTGACCGCGAAGATGGCGAAGGGCGATCCCTCATTCACCGCGATGTTCG
>NZ_JBKKKY020000393.1:0-538 GCF_046613545.2 Aphanothece microscopica RSMan92
GCCAATATTGCGTGCCACCTTGACGTTGATTCCCGCCGTAGACTTCTCCCCAAATCGAATGGCGGACCCAAAGTCATCAACACGCTGCCGATCCACTGGCGTAGCAGCCTGAGCGCGTATGCGGCCCCAAACGGAACCGCCTCCATGCGTCAAAGCAATTATGCCTTCGTCGCCAAGGGCATAACCAAGGCCATAGCTGGCGGTTGGGCTGATGCTCCAAAGGCCAAATCGTGAGGATTGTGGCGTCTCCCCTATTTGCGTCGGACTATCTGGGATGGAAATCGTCTGGAACTCAAAAGCATTGCGACGCAGTGATTTTAACGATGTACCTGCAACAGTCCGAATCGACTCCGATCCGATCGATACATACCATCCTGGCGTACCATCGGGCGTCTGTAATAGCCCATCACGATGAGGAATTCCAATCGCATAGCCTCCACTGATCGTGGGCGATTCGACGTTTCTTTGAAAGGAGACTGTCAGAGGCCCGGCAAACGTACTATCTACTTGCCCAGAGGGCGATACCGAGTCCTGCTGG
>NZ_JBKKKY020000394.1:0-538 GCF_046613545.2 Aphanothece microscopica RSMan92
TCTCGATTTCAGAACAGCCAATATCCTCTCCTCGAATTGGTCGAACAGCATGTTCTCCTCTATGTCGGGCATGCCTCCTGGATTGGCATGTTTGAAAGGCATTGCGAAGCTGATCCTAAGTGTGTGATCAGATGTACCCACAAACGGCTTCAGGCCGGTATTGATCCGCAGAATTATTGGATACCCGTCGTACTCAATCATCCCAACGGCCCATCGTTCGTTGTCGAACATGGAGTCTTGCTTTGATCTTTTCTTGAAGAGATTAAACATGCGAAGTTCCTGTTATAACAGAGTATAGCCATGACATGTGACCAATGTGCCAGGCAGTACGTCCGAAGATACGGGACACCATCAGAATCGAAGAACGAAATCCTGGTTGATCAGCATTTGAGGTTCTCTCTCTCACGGAATGCATGTCACGAGTACGCTTTCAATATCCGTCATTAACCTCGCATTGGCCGGCAAAATAGTGACCATAGGCCCCGCGATTGTCGAAGATCCGAGGATCAAGACCGTTCGGCTGAAGGGCGCGATAAGC
>NZ_JBKKKY020000395.1:0-538 GCF_046613545.2 Aphanothece microscopica RSMan92
CGGCCGTGTTCGAGATGTAGACGTCGATGCCTTCACTTGCGGATGGCCAGTGTGCTCGCCATTGCGCTATCTGCGATGTCTGGTTGTGCGAGTCAGGGGCAGCGCAACGGTGAATACTCTACTGACGTATCCGAACTCGAGCCCCTCGAGGGCAAGTACGGATTCGAGAATCCGGATGTGTACCAACTGATTCTCCCGCTAGACGCTTTGGCGCCTTCGGAGGCCGAAGTTGCGGCGATAGATCATGCTCCTCAGGAGGCGATCAGTGCATACATGGCACGACTCGGGTTCGACTATGAGCCGCTACCTGCCAGCGAACCGAGATTCAGTGCTATGACTCGCCGCTACGGAATAGGATCCATGTCCGATGCTCAGAACATGGGCTACGCCAGGCCGCCGGAGACGGACGCCGCCCGGGCCGCCGATGTACGCAGGTCAGCGTTGAGAGCCAACCTCTCCGAGGCAGCTGGTGAAGCGCTTTATGGATCTGAACCAGATGGACAAGGCTGTCTGGACGTGGGGTTCGAAGAGACCTTCG
>NZ_JBKKKY020000396.1:0-538 GCF_046613545.2 Aphanothece microscopica RSMan92
TGGAGCCGATCGCGCTGTTCGGGGTCACGCTGACATCGCCGGGCTGCGCGCAGGCGCATCTGATGGCCACGCCCGACCTGACGCGCAGCGATGCCACGCAGATCGCCTGGCGGGTGCGCGACATGGTGATCCCGTTCCTGCATCGCCGCGGCCTGCACCGGGGCGAGGCGCTGGCGCTGTCCAGCCACCGCTGGGCGCATCGGTTCCTGCGGGCCTGTGGCGCCACGCGGATGGAGCCGCGCCCCGAGCTGGGCCGACGGCGCGAGGATTTCACCGCGCATGTGTGGCTGAGGTCCGACCTTTACCCCGACGACGACGCAACCCCCACCCAACCGACAGGAGAATGACCATGTTCAACGTCAAGACGCCCAATCCCCACGCCGATGCCCCCGCCCAGGGGCAGTGCTATCCGACGCCCGGCCTTGTTTCCGGCGCGAACGGTGCGACGGCCCTTGCAGGGCCTGCCACGGTGACGCTGGAACAGGCCCTTGCGGGCCTGCGTGCCGCCTGTGACCGGACCGACATCCTGTGTCAAAGG
>NZ_JBKKKY020000397.1:0-537 GCF_046613545.2 Aphanothece microscopica RSMan92
GGCACGTCGTGCAACAGCGTGCCGCGGCGCGGCGCGGTATTCGCCAGCGCCCGCATCCGCCCCGCACGGAGATGGGGCAGCGCCTCCAGCGGGCTCACGAATTGCGCATCCGTCACGCCGCCCAGCAGCGCGGTGGTGGCGGGGGCGGAACCGCGGAAGGGCACATGCAGCAGGTCCACCCCCGCCCGCGCCCGCAGCAATTCGCCGGCCAGGTGGACGGTGGTGCCGGTGCCCGATGTGGCGAAGCTGACCGTGCCGGGCTTCGCCCTGGCCGCGTCGAGGAAATCGCCGAGGTCACGGAAGCGGGAATCGCCCCGCACCGCCAGCAGGATCGGCGTTTCCGCCGTCAGCGTCACCGGCACCAGGTCGGCCACGGGATCGAAGCCGGGGTCGCGCTGCAGGGCGGGCAGGATGGCGATGGCGGAGGTGGTGTGCAGCAGCGTGTGCCCATCCGTCGCCTGCGCCACCGCGCGGATGCCGAGCGCGCCGCCCGCGCCGGTGCGGTTTTCCACCACCCAGGCCTGGGCGGTCAGCCGC
>NZ_JBKKKY020000398.1:0-536 GCF_046613545.2 Aphanothece microscopica RSMan92
CTTGGCTCGCCAGGAACCGGACAATGCTCTTCTCCGGGCTCAGATCATTCACATAGGCCTTGTTGATCTGGGGCGGGATGATCAGGAGCGGCGTCTCATGCACGGTCTCGGTGATCGGCTGATACTGGATCAGCTCCATCATCTCGGTCTTGTGGATCACCGCGCCTGGGGAGATGGCGATGTTCTCGCCGATCTTGAACGGCCGCTTGTCCACCTGGGAGACCAGCATGTCGTTCTGCGTCATGTCCTCATAGGCGTTCTTCAGGCCGCGCATCAGGCTGGCGCCGCCGGTCTCGTAGGCCTTCTTGATCGCGGCCGGATTGCCCACGAGGGTGTTGGTGGGCGAGACGCTGTCGAGGATCATCTGGAGCACGAAATTGGCGCGCGCGCGCTCCAGTTCGTCGAGTTCGAGATCCTTGGCCCAGTTCGCAACGTTTTTCTGGACCGCGAAATAATACTGCATCGCGCTCTTGTAGAGCCAGTTGGTCTTCCACGTGCTGTCGGCGAAGCGCTTGTCCTTCGGGTCGGGACCGAGG
>NZ_JBKKKY020000399.1:0-536 GCF_046613545.2 Aphanothece microscopica RSMan92
TCCGCCTGACCGTGGGCCGGTCGGGTCGGGCCGAGGCGCGCTGGCTGCTGCCCAAGATCTGCGACGCGGGCAGCGTGGGCAAGGATGCCATCGGCGCGATCCGCGTGCAGGACGACGAGACCTTTGTCCAGATCGCCGCGCCACTGGCCGGGCGCTTTGCCGCCGGGGTCGAGATCGGGCCGGGCATCGCCATGACGCGGATCGAGGGCGAACCCCCTCTGGGCGGCCACGGCGGCCCGGTCCGCAAGGCGCCCCCGCGCGAACGCCCCGCCTATGCGGGCAAGCCGCCGCGGATCGTCGAGGACGATGCAGGCGAGTCACCCGACGCACCGCAAGCGGCCCGCGCCGAACCGGCACCGGAAGCACCGCGCAAACCCCGCGCCCCGCGCGCCGAGGGCGACCGCAAACCCTATGCCCCCCGGGCCGAAGGGGACCGCAAACCCTACGCTCCGCGCGCCGCAGGCGACCGCAAGCCCTATGCCCCCCGGGCCGAGGGTGACCGCAAACCCTACGCTCCGCGCGCCGAAGGCGACCGC
>NZ_JBKKKY020000400.1:0-536 GCF_046613545.2 Aphanothece microscopica RSMan92
TCTGCCTCGACGGCCCCCGGAGCGTCAAGATCCGCTAACACAAGAGGTTGATGCAAGCCACTTCGAACGACGGTGCTTCCACGAACAACCAGAACACCCCATGCCGCCAGATATGGAGCCAACGTGCTAAGGAAAACATCAGCCCACGTACTTCCGATCCTCGCGGCTTGCATCATGTCCTGGCGGCAGTCATCTGCGAATGGTCCAGTGAGCGAAGCAAGGGCTTGTTCCAGGATGGTGAGTTCCGTAGCCGAAAATGAACGCCGCCACACGGGCATCCGATCCTGCTCTCCATCCCAAGCATGAACATCCGTCATCGTGCCATCAGGTGCCGGAAGACTCGCCTTTGATGCCTCCGCTGCATCGTGGTCATTGTCTTCAAGCCAGAACATCGGAACAACCGTACGCCCGATACTCTCCGTGACCTGGCGCGCCGCCGCTGCAGTGCTTGCAATCTTCAGGATGGTGTAGAGCGGACCCCCTAACAGTCCTACCTGTTGTCCCGTTATTGCAACGACCGACTTCTGTGAGGCGAG
>NZ_JBKKKY020000401.1:0-535 GCF_046613545.2 Aphanothece microscopica RSMan92
CCGGGGATTTATCGGTCCGCCGGCCTGGGTAGATATTACCCAGGATGGCTCGCCAGACATCGTAGCCAATGCCGTCGATGGCCGGGTACTGGCCTTTGATGGTACTACCTATAAGCCGCTCTGGTCTACTCAGGTCGCAAAAACGGAGGCCTATACTACCGTGGGAATCGGCTACTTTACCGACGATGATATTCCGGACTTCTTTGTTTCCTTCGCGCAGGGGCGTTACCCATACCTGACCACCACCAAGCAAGCCATGCTGGATGGCAGGAGCGGAGCTATCCGGTATCTCGACTCCCTGGGTCACTACCAAACCAGCAGCCCGGTAGTGGCTGATATCAATGGCGACGGCCGCGACGAGGTCCTGTTAAGTGTCGACGAGGAAGTAATTGAGGATCGCCGGAAAGCTTTTCATACCAATCTGCTCAATATTGATTTTACTACCAACAAAGTCTTCCGCTTCGTACCGGCGCTCCCCGGGCACAACCTGGCCACAACGCCCTGGGTGGGTGATATGGACGATGATGGGTACCTG
>NZ_JBKKKY020000402.1:0-533 GCF_046613545.2 Aphanothece microscopica RSMan92
CGTGGTCGGCGCCTTCTCGTCGGGCAAGACCTCGACGTAGGCCAGGCGGGTGGCGTCGTCGATCGCAACGTGAACCTTGTCGTAGCCGACGCCGTAGGAGCGCCCTTGCTGTCGATCACCGGTGATGCGGTGGCCCACCTTCCGGAACCTGGCCAGGGATTTGACATCCACATGGATCAGGTCGCCTTGGCGCTCCCACTCGTACCGCTGCACCGGTGGTTTGGGCTCCAGACTCTTCAGGCGACCGAGACCGAGACGGTTGAGGGCTCTGGCCACGGTGGAGAAGGGAGCCCGCAGCAGCCGAGCGATAGGGCGGAGGTGCAGGCGCTGGTGCCGGAGTTCCACGGCCTGCTGCAGCCGGTGCGGATCGAGCGTCCGCCGCTGGGTGCGGCGCCCGCTCCGTCGATCCGCCAGAGAGGCTGTGGGGTTCCCCCGATTTCGTGGACACCGATCAGGGGTTCATAGGGATGAGTGTACGGGCAGTGATGAACGCCTGCTCGTAGTCGATCGGACTCAGGTAGCCGATCGTTGAA
>NZ_JBKKKY020000403.1:0-532 GCF_046613545.2 Aphanothece microscopica RSMan92
CTTCGGGCCGGTGCTGACCATCGGTTTCGGCGGCATCCATGTGGAAGTGCTGCGCGACGTGACCTTCCGGCTGCCACCGGTTTCCGTCGAGGAGGCCACGGAGGCGCTGGAGGAATTGCGCCTGGCGCCGATGCTAGCCGGCGTGCGCGGGGCGCCGGCGGCGGACGTGGCGGCGCTGGCGGATGCGATCGCGCGCTTCTCCTGGCTCGCCGCCGACCTTGCTGATGAGATCGAGGAAATCGACGTGAACCCGCTTGCCGTATTGCCGGACGGACAGGGCGTGCGCGTGCTGGACGCGCTGGTGCTGCGGCGGGAGGCCGGGGCATGACGCTGGCGATCGACCGCCTGGATGGCGGCGTGCTGCGGTTGACGCTGGACCGGCCGCAGGCGGCGAATGCGTTGAGCCGCGCGATGCAGGATGCGCTGGTCGCGACGCTGGCGGAAGCCGCAGGTGACCCGGCAACGCGCGCGGTGCTGCTGACCGGCGCGGGCGGGCGGGTGTTCAGCGCCGGTGCCGACCTGCGGGAGGATC
>NZ_JBKKKY020000404.1:0-531 GCF_046613545.2 Aphanothece microscopica RSMan92
CCACGTTTCACCATCAAAATCTCCATTAACTCCTCTTACATTTTATTTAACAAAAAAGCTTACACATTTTCATTATACATAGAGAGAGCCTCAACATACAAAGTGATTGAAGCAAACATAGTATAAGCCTTGGTTGGATGCATAGCTAGATTAACTATGATTACACTTAATCTGTCTTGAGAGACAGAAGATCCTCAAACTTAGCTTGGGCGGTGGTGGTAGTGGTGGGGCAGATTTTTGGGCATCCCTTGACCTCATAGGAGCACCAACAACGGGGGCACAGAGACCGATCACAGGCACAACCACCACTGCAGTTCGATGGACACTTTCCTTGTCTCGTATCACTACGATAACACTTCCCAGCTTCTTCGTCGCACTCACAGCTTAAACATTTCGTCGGTCCAGGTGGTGGGCAAGGCCTATTATCAAACAGCCCCAGCAAGTCCACACGAGCATGAGTTGTTGCAGCCACAAGTGCCAATAGTAGCAACGCTAGGAGAGTCTTGTTGAAAGCCATTGATATTGTTTAGT
>NZ_JBKKKY020000405.1:0-531 GCF_046613545.2 Aphanothece microscopica RSMan92
GCTCACCCCCCAGTCAGGCTTCAGCTTGGGCGCGTCGGCGCCGGCCTCGGCCTTGGGCGCTTCCTCCACGACTTCGAGCGCAAATCCGCCTTTGGTGGGCTCCTCGTGGAAGACGATGTGCCCGATCTCGCGGATGCCCATGATGCTGAGGCCGGTGGCCAGCACCGCGCCGGCGATTGCGTTCAGTCGAAGGTCGCTCATGTGTCGCCCGTGGTTCTCGAATTGATGCGTCGCGGGCGGGAGGCTGAGGCGCCAAGCCGCCCCCCGGCGCTTGTCGGCGGGGCGTATCGCACGCTAAGCCCATGTCCGCAACATGGATGCCCATAGGCCGATTGTCTCGGTCTATGGCGGCATGTGAGCCTTCCATTACTTCGTTTTCAATCGCCTAAGGCTGCTTTCTCCATGCTTCCGCTGATCGTGATTCCGGCCCGGATGGCGGCGAGCCGCCTGCCCGGCAAGCCGCTGGCCGACATCGAGGGCGCACCCATGATCGCGCGCTGCGTGACGGCTGCACGGGCCGCAAATCTGGGG
>NZ_JBKKKY020000406.1:0-531 GCF_046613545.2 Aphanothece microscopica RSMan92
CTCGGCCGCCACCGCGGCGCCCTCGTTCTTGCGGTGCAGGATGCGCCCCTCGAACACGGCACGCGCGGCCGCGATGTCGCCGGTTTCCGTGGGCAGGACCGCGGCCAGGTGCAGCGTCGGATCGGTGGCGCCCAGTTGCGCCAGCGCCGCCGGGGCGCGGTCGCCAAAGGTCCGGGCGATGGTGTTGACCACGGCCAGCGCCCGGTCGGGATCGGTGCCCTCCAGCTCGGCGCGCAGGGCGTCAGCCTCGCCGCGGTCGAAGTAAAGGATCTCGCGCGCCTCGGGCGTGAACTCGCGGTGCACCGTCTCGGCCACCGCGATGCGGCGCTGCACGCTCTGCGGATCGGCCACGTCCACGGGTTCCACGGGAAGGATGCCCCGGTCGCGCACATGGGCCAGCCGGTCGCGGTCCAGGCTTTTCCGCGTGTTCTCGGCAATGCCCGCCAGCCGGTTGACGCGGCCCACGTCGGCGGGGTTGCCGGTCGGGGTCTCGCGCAGGCGGGCCAGCTCCTCGGCCTGCCGCGCCGGGGG
>NZ_JBKKKY020000407.1:0-531 GCF_046613545.2 Aphanothece microscopica RSMan92
TCGATGTGAACATCACCTGGGAAATCAAATAGCAGCCGCATTGCTCAGCCGTGCCGCCGTGATAGTCTCGGGCCCTCATGCCGGTTCTCGAGCGCGACCCGTGGCGTCTTCAGTTTTTCCAGCACGTTCCGTGTCCGGAGCATGTGATGATTCCGACGGACGACCCGGATTGCTGGCTGCTCTACCCTGAACAACGATGGGTCTATGACAAGCTGAGGATCGCGGAGACGCAGGGCCTCGAGGCGGGGCCGCACGGCGTGATGCCCAAGTCGTTTCCGGTATTCTCCAAGCCTATCGTCAATCTGCGGGGCATGGGACTGGGGAGCCGCATTTTCCTCTCCATGGACGAGATGGAGCATCATTATGCACCCGGCCACATGTGGATGCCGCTGCTGGACGGCGCGCATGTATCCACCGATTGCGCCGTGCGCGATGGCCGCCTGCTGTGGTGCCGGCATGCGACAGGTGTTCCCGCCGCGCAGGGCATGTTCCAGCACTGGACGATCCACGCCCGAACCGCCCCCGCCCTGG
>NZ_JBKKKY020000408.1:0-531 GCF_046613545.2 Aphanothece microscopica RSMan92
CCTGCGCCCCCGTGTTCCAGCGCTTCATGGAAGTGGCGATCGAGAAATACGGCGGCGGCCGGTTCCCGGTGCCGCCGGGCGGGTATTTCCGCAAGATCGACCGCTTCAGCGGCGCCGTGCTGCCCGACGATGCCTCGGGCCCCAACGTCGTGGCCGAATATTTCCGCGAAGGCGAGGACCCGCTGGCCAACCTGGGCATGATGGTCGACGGCGGTTTCGGAATGGGGGAGAACCTGCCCTTGTTCGCCTATGGCGAGACCGAGGAAGAAGGCGTGGCCGTCACCACATCGACCGGCGAAACCAAGGTCATTCCCAAGAAGGCCGATTTCGGCACGGTCAGTTCCGGCGGGCTGTACTGACGCCCCTGCACGGCGGCCCCCCGCGCGACCCTTGTCGCCGGAGCCGTCTGCCGTTATCTGTCGCCCGCCAACTGCATACCCCCAAGGACCCGTCCCATGCGCGCCGAGACGCAGAACCATGTCGAAGCCATCCGCAAGTCGCTGGCGCTGTTGGCGCAGCGGATGGACTGGG
>NZ_JBKKKY020000409.1:0-531 GCF_046613545.2 Aphanothece microscopica RSMan92
TGGTACCAGCCCATGGGTTGGGAAAGGCGAGGTGCACAAACATGCCTGAGCGATACACGCCGGAAGCATTGCATTAAGTATTTTGGGCGCATGCCTTGCATCCGGTCGCGGCCCCGCTGGGGCTGGGTATTCCTGTTGGCAGGAAGGGCGCGTGCATGCTCGGAAACATTACATTGCGCGGCAAGATCGCCGCATTGGTCGGGTTGTCGCTGGCGGGTATTGTCGGCCTGTCGGCCTTTTCCAGCTGGTCGGTCTCAAGCCTTGACCGTTCCGCCGCCCAGGCGCTGGCGATCCGGCAGGCGGCGGTGAACTTCGCCGTCGGCGATATGATGCATGACGCCCTCTACTCCAATGTTCTGAAAGCGCTTTTGTCGGCCAATGGCGTCCTGACCGATGTGGATGGCGACGCGCTGCGCGCCGACACGGCCGAGAAGGCGGAGCTGTTCCGCAAGATGCTCGCCGAGAACGAGGCGCTGCCGCTTCCAGCAGACGTCGCCGATCCGTTGAAGCAGTCGGAAGGTCCGCTGGAGG
>NZ_JBKKKY020000410.1:0-529 GCF_046613545.2 Aphanothece microscopica RSMan92
ATTATGCAGCATTCTACGATGGTTTGCCTGTTACGGCAACGCGATACCCGGCATAGTCGCTCCACCATGAGTCAATTGTGAAGTCGATTCCATACCAGCATTAGTATGAGAAGGCTGCTTCCCGAAATCGACGGCGTCCACGAGAGCCTCTTTCACAGCACCAATGCTGCCAACAGCCGGAACTCCACGTCATGCACAACCGAATGGAGATCGCGTTGGCTACGAGCATACGAGCTGGGATTTCTCTATGGTACCCATGCTGGCGAAAACGGGCAGTCACCAACGTCCAAGTGTTTATAATGCATGGAAGTAACGTATGCTCTTATGAAGACCAAAGAACGCCGCGGTAATGCTGCTATCGTCTGTCCATAACGACGGAGAGAGACGTTCCGGAAAGAATCTGTGAACAGCGCGTTCTCCGTGACAGCCAGCAACGTCTCAACGTGGTAAACGATACGACCAATCGCTTCAGGCTCTCTCGATCGTAGGTACGTCGTAGCATTGACTGCATGCCTGCCAATGCTGGCCT
>NZ_JBKKKY020000411.1:0-528 GCF_046613545.2 Aphanothece microscopica RSMan92
TCGATCGCCTGCTCATCCTGCTGCCCGATGCCTGGGACGAATACCGCGACCGGGGCCTGGCGTGGGCCGAGATGGGCGATGCCCGCCTGGCGGTGCAGGACCTGCAGACCTTCGTGGAACACGCCGAGGACACGCTCGAGCGCGACGCCATCGGGCGCCGGCTGGAGGAACTGCGGCGCGACTGCCCCTGAAGGCCTGATTGTTTCCCTGTGTAAGCGTCGATTGACGCCCGCTGCGACTTGGTCCAACATCTGCGCCCGTCTGGCATCCCGACCAGCGCAACACGGAACATCGCCCCATGAAGATGAAAAACATCCTGCATCGACTGCTGATCGTCGCCCTCGTGCCGGCACTGACCCTGGTGTCCCTGCCGGTTCGCGCACAGGCCGGCCTGATCTCCACAGAGGAGGTGGTCGCCGATGCCGGCGGCCAGGCAGCCCGTGACAAGGTGGCTGACTTCCTGGCCCGTGACGATGTCCGGCAGGCCCTGGAGGGCCACGGTGTCGCAGGCGACGAGGCGCTCGAGCG
>NZ_JBKKKY020000412.1:0-528 GCF_046613545.2 Aphanothece microscopica RSMan92
AAAGCACCGTCTCGATCTGCAGCCGGGTGGCATCCTTGAGGAACAGGTCCACCTGCGCCCCGTCGGGCAGTGTCGCCTGCGTCACGAACCCGTATCGGTCGCGCAGGAGGGTGGCCAGCGCCTCGGCATCGCCGTGGGGCGTGGCCAGTTGCGCGATGCCCGACCCCGGCGCATAGCCCGCATTGGCGATCAGCACGGCATAGCGCGTGCCGTCGCCCAGAACGGCCTGCATGTCGCCTTCGAAGAACAGTTCGAACGAATGGGTGATGGGCTGGTTCGCCCGCGTCATCGCCAGGATGTCGATGCGGTTCACGCCGGCCGACAGCGTGACCTCGTGGCTGAAGGTGCCGTCGGGACGCGCCTCGGCCACCTGGCCGTTCACGGTCACAACCAGCGTGTCGTCGGGCGCCTCGACCTGCCCGCGCAGCAGGACGCGCGGCGTCTCCAGCGGCGTCGCGGCACGGGTGGGGGCGGGGTCCAGGATGCGGATGATGCCGCGCGTCTGGCCAGGATCCTCGGGCGGGGCCC
>NZ_JBKKKY020000413.1:0-526 GCF_046613545.2 Aphanothece microscopica RSMan92
TTTTAAGAAAGAACCGGGATTGATAGAAACAACATTTCCCAATGAAGGACAGATGATATAATTTTCCTCGACTTGAGGCCTATTTTCATCCATACTTTTCATAAGGAGGATTAAGTCACTTCCCAAAAGGCAACCAAGATGGTTTCTCATCTCCACCTCATAGGTGCCTTCTTGTGAAACCACGATTTCTTTATGATTTGAAGAATTTACCAATGAGACTCTATTTCCATTGAAATCTGTAAAAAACCAATTGATTTTGACTGAAGGGGAAAGAATTGCCTCTAATGTAATGGAAACACTTTCTGTATCCGAGCAGTATGGCGAGGCAACAAGTTTACCTTCCAATTCAAGGATAGGCTGAATTACTTCAAACTTCTTTTTATTTGGTTCAGGGCAAGATAAACTCCCTTTTGGTCTTACTTCTAACTCAAAAATACCGAAAGTCTGTGGGCTCATGAATTCTTCAGTTCCGACCAACTCCCCAACTTCATTGAACCAAAAAATATCAACTTCTTCAGCAGGTTTG
>NZ_JBKKKY020000414.1:0-526 GCF_046613545.2 Aphanothece microscopica RSMan92
AGCCGCCAGATCGTGGAGGGTCTGCGCGGCCGGATCAGCGCGGAGAACAAGCGCGATGCCGCCGGCACCATCACCGGCGCCCGCTTCATCGTCCGGCTGCCGGCGGGTTAGAGCGTTTTCAAGCCTTGCGGCTTTGCAAGGCGACTCGGAAAATGCGTGAAAACAGGAAGCTAGAGCCGCTTCACCGTCTTCGCTTCCGGTGAAACGGCTTTAGCCCGGCGGAAGATCCGGGCGGTCGCCCAGGCGGGCGAAGGTCAGTTCGTGCTTGTTGTGCGCGCCATGGAACAGCACCCCGCCCGGGATGGCGGCGAAGGCTTCCGCCGTCGCGTGGTCCGTCTCGCCCTGGAATTTCAGGGTGCAGACGATGTTGCGCGCCGCCCCGGCCTCGATCCAGCGTCGCACCAGGCCCAGCAGCCGCGCCGGGTAGCAGATGACGTCGCTGAACAGCCAATCCACCGGCGGCTCCGCCCGCGGGTCCAGCCCGAAGGCGCTTTCCGTCCGCACCGTCACGCCAGGCATGGCCAGC
>NZ_JBKKKY020000415.1:0-525 GCF_046613545.2 Aphanothece microscopica RSMan92
CTGCAGATGCGCATCGGAACGCGACACGAAGCTCTATCACGTGGACGTCATCAAAGATCCCGATTCCATCAGCACCGCGTGATGCTGGTGACGTAGCTTGTTCCTGAGCTCAGCCAGCGTCATCCCTTCGCTCTTTACGAATATGATGAAGTTCATATTCGTGTTGTTGAATATTACTTCGCCGATTCTGCGTGTATCCACCCTGGAACTCAGAGCGCCTAACGATTGCAGCTTTTCGAGCAACTGGCACGTCTGCCGCGCCAGGGCGACATCAAGCGCGGCGTAGCTTTCGCCGAAGGGACTTGTCGGTTGGACGGTGGAGATCGCCATGGCCTGCCGCCACATTTCCTTGGAAAGGTAGTGCAGCGAATGCTCCACATAGCCGCCTATGAGCGCATCGACCGCATCACCCGCGAGAAGTGGCGGCCTTGCGATGACTTCCTCGCCGGCGCGCAGCACCTCCTCCACCTCGAGGGCGACGATCGCGACGAGCAGGTCGCCCTTGTTCCGATAGTAGTTGTAGAT
>NZ_JBKKKY020000416.1:0-524 GCF_046613545.2 Aphanothece microscopica RSMan92
GGGCAACAGCCTGCGCCCGCCGTCCGATGCGGCGGGACCAATCGTCGCTGAACCGCAGGCCGGCGATCCGGGTAAGCCTACTTCATACTACCCGCAGCGCTCCTCCCATTCCCCGCGAATCCACATTGAGTAGAGTTCGAATGGCTCGGCGCTGTTTTGGACCGGATCGCCGTAATCGGCAGTCTCGACGTAGGGAATGCCGACATCCAAGCGCTGTCCTGGCACAACGCCTGCACGATGATCGTAACAGGCAAGAAGTACCCCAATCGACAAAAGCTTCGACGAGACTGGCGAGACGAACGCTTTACAGCCGCCGAGGCCGTTCAGCGCCCGCCGATATCGATCCATCGCCAGGAAGATCTGCTTGTATGCCTCGAATGGATTGTACTCAGAGGCTAGCAGAATATTAGAAGGCTCAATCTGAAAATCGTCAAACAGAATTCCCCTGTGTTCCGCGACAATCTCGTCGCCGCGCCGGGGCTCGCGCGACGGGAACGGGAGTACCGGACATATCTCGTCGGGAT
>NZ_JBKKKY020000417.1:0-523 GCF_046613545.2 Aphanothece microscopica RSMan92
CGAAGCGGCGCGCGGCACGACATCGGCGGCATGGTCACACGCCGCCACACGCTGCTGCTCCCCACCGCCGCCATCCTCGCGGGCGGCACCCACAAGGCCAGCGCCGATGACGCCGCCTGGGCGGTGCTGCGCGAAGGCGGCCTCGTGCTGTTCCGCCACGCCATCGCGCCCGGTGGCGGCGATCCCGCCGGGATGCGCCTCGGCGACTGCGCCACGCAGCGCAACCTGGATGCCGAGGGGCGGGCACAGGCGCGGCGAATCGGCGATGCCTTCCGCGCGCAGGCGGCGCCGGTGGGCGCCGTGCTCACCTCCCGATGGTGCCGCACGCGGGAGACGGCGGACCTCGCCTTCCCCGGCCTGGCGCGGGACGAGCCCGCCTTCGATTCCTTCTTCGCGGATCGTCGCACCGCCGATGCGCAGACGGCCGCCGCGCGCGACATCCTGCTGGATTGGACGGGTCCCGGCGCGCTCGTGGTGGTGACGCACCAGGTCAACATCACGGCGCTCACCGCCAGCCTCGGTG
>NZ_JBKKKY020000418.1:0-521 GCF_046613545.2 Aphanothece microscopica RSMan92
CTCCACCGCTGTGAATACCATCTCTCCATCAAGTGTGGGTGATTGCATCGTCACTTTTACTGCTTTTCCATCCGCCGAAGGAACCGAGGATACTGTACCTGATTTACCACCCGGTACCATCGCGATATCGTACGAAGAGCTCTGAAATTTTTGATTTACTTTCAGTTCCATTTCCCCGATACCCGGATAGGCCACTTTCAGATCAGTACCGGCGGGTACTTTCATTTTGAACCTACCTTCGGCGTCCGTGGTGGTACCTAGTTTCTGGTTGGCATCCGATATCAGAGCACCTTGCAAAGGCTTTCCATCGGGTCCTTTCACGGTGCCTTCTACATTGATTTTTCCGCTTACGTTTTTGTTGCTGCTATTGGCAGCGGTAGGTACCACCTCCCGCTCGCAGGAAGCTACTACCAGGGACACAAAGCCAATGAACAGGGCCACGGCAGCGTACTTGCCCAGCGACCAGTTGGAGTTTTTATTTTTGTAAAGCATGGTTATTCGGGATTTTAGGAGTGAAGAAT
>NZ_JBKKKY020000419.1:0-520 GCF_046613545.2 Aphanothece microscopica RSMan92
TTCGTCCTGCGACTCATCGTCACATACTACGATCTCATTCACCGGCACCAATTGCCGGATAATACTATCCAGCTGCTCCGGTAAATACTTCTACCCGTTATAAGTACAAAGAGCCACAGAAATCATTTAATACCCGGGCTTACTTTTGCACGTTGATTTCGGCTCCGGGCTGGTACCCGAACGGACCCTTTGCGCAGCGTCTGCGCTCATGTCGGGATGTATGTAGGAGTAAAGAAAGATGTGAATTGACTTCAAAGTTCAACTATTTTATCGTTGGTATGTTCTATATATATCAGCAACCAGGGTATAATTACCTTTGGAGGTAGATTTGGTAAAATTACTTTTTTGCCCGGAAACGGCAGAGGAGTACCTCAGAAAGGAAGGCTTCCCCCCGCCTTTCTACACCTGATTTTACCTGGCTGGCACCCAAATAGTCCGCAATCCATTAGAAGCTTCACAGTAGTTGAAAAGTAAAACTTAAATGACACGATGGCACTACCAGACGCATTAAAGAAAGAGA
>NZ_JBKKKY020000420.1:0-519 GCF_046613545.2 Aphanothece microscopica RSMan92
TACATGGCAGAGGGTGAAACAGAGGATCGTACGAGGTTCGTGGTTGTAGATACAGTACATGCCGATGAACTCGTATCCGACCGAGGTGGTCTCAAGTTCTATGCTGCCGATATCAAGGACTTGGAACGTGGCGTCTACACGTTCTTCGTTACAGCAATCAATGACGACGGCGAGAGCCCACGAACGAAGATCAAGGTCCTGAATCTCAAGCCAGCCGAAGCCAAGCTGGTCTTCATAAGCGTGCCGCAACGCACCGGCCAAGTGGACAAGGGCTATCGATATGCCGCCAAGGTTGGCGGTATCCCGGAAGACAAGAAGAAAGACGTCCGCTATTCGATCGTTCAAGGACCTGACGGCATGGAGATCGACCCCATTACCGGCGTGATTGAATGGAAACCAACCGAAGAAGGACGCTACGTCGTCGTCATCAAGGCCATCGTTGAAGGAACGGACTTCGTAGCCGAACAAGAATTCGTCATTGAAGTCGTAAAGAAGTCCGATAAGCCCGATGAACCTCGC
>NZ_JBKKKY020000421.1:0-519 GCF_046613545.2 Aphanothece microscopica RSMan92
CGATCGGGGATGCCGACGGACCTAGGGCTTTCTTCAGCCCGGTTTCCCCCAGCTTGTCCACAAAGGGCGCGCACCCCGCTCTTTCGTGAAACGGTTTAGGATCAAAGCGCAAGCTGCGGCGTGCGACATTTCGACCGATCCTCCCCTGCCGCTTCTCCCCCGCCCCCCATGCTGTGGATAACAGGTGGAGCCAGCGAGCCCCAATTGGGCGCCCCTCTGCACCCCTGCTGGTCAGTCCGTCTCAACCCGGCTAGACGGCGCTTTCAACGCACGACTTCTCCACAAAGGCTCCATGCGCGCCAACGTCTTCTGCAACGTGCACCTCGTCTCCGATTCCACCGGCGAGACGTTGAACGCGATCATGCGCGCCACCATGCCCCTGTTCGAGAATGTCACGCCAATCGAGAACTCCTACTATCTCGTGCGGTCCCGGCGACAGCGGGAGCGCGGGCGGGAGGAAAGAGTGGAGAAGCAAGGGAGCAGAAGGGGCACGAGCGCAAAGGAGGAAGGGCGTGGGCT
>NZ_JBKKKY020000422.1:0-518 GCF_046613545.2 Aphanothece microscopica RSMan92
CCGTACCAGTACAGGCTTTCTAACGAACGCATGGAGGTAGTACCTACTGGAATAATATGCTCAACCTGTTGGATCAAGCCTTCGATCAGTCCCCGGGTATAGACTACCTGCTCGCTATGCATGTGGTGCTCCGTCACGGTTTCGGCCTTGATGGGCTGAAAAGTGCCCGCCCCCACGTGTAGAGTCAGGAAGGTACGTTGAATACCCTTCTTGTCTAGTTCACTGAATACTTGTTCGGTAAAGTGCAGTCCGGCGGTGGGAGCCGCCACGGCCCCTTCCTGACGAGCGTACACAGTCTGGTAAGTGTGCGAATCTTCCGCTTCGGTGTCCCGGTTCAGGTAGGGTGGGAGAGGTATCTCGCCCAGGGCCTGTACCACATCCAGAAACGTCCCGTCTCCCTCCCATGACAACTCAACAAAGTTCTGTTCGTAATCTACGTAGCGGGCTTGCAGCGTCACGTCACTACCCAGTAGCGGAATGGTCTGGCGCAGGACATCCGTAGGTTTCCAGCGCTTTTT
>NZ_JBKKKY020000423.1:0-518 GCF_046613545.2 Aphanothece microscopica RSMan92
CGGCCACGGTCTCGGCGGAGACCTGTGTTGACGACTGGGTCAGGACCGCAAGCTTGCCGCTCGTGGCGACGCTCCCTGACGCGGGCGGCACTTCGCCCGCGATCAGCTTGAACAGCGTGGTCTTGCCGACGCCGTTGCGGCCGAGAAGTGCAACGGATTCACCTGGAGCGACGGCCAGGGACAGATCGTCGAGAACGACCCCGCCGCCATAGCCCGCGACAAGACCTTCAATGATCAAGCCGCCGGTCTGCACGTGGCTATCCATGGGTTGGCCCCAGATAGGCTTCGCGAACCTGCCGGTTGTTCCGCATCTCCGCGAACGAGCCGGAAGCCACGATCTTGCCCATCATCATCACGGACACCGGACAGCCCAGGGCCTCGACGAACCCCATGTCGTGCTCGATCACCAGCGCGCTCACCTTCGTCTCGCGCCGGATCACCTCCAGCAGCCGGACCGTCTCGGACTTTTCCGCCCGGGTCATGCCGGCAGCCGGTTCGTCCAGCAAGATCAGCAGGGG
>NZ_JBKKKY020000424.1:0-518 GCF_046613545.2 Aphanothece microscopica RSMan92
GCATCGTGCTGAACCTGTCTTGCCAGCCGGTCATGTCCGACCTCGATCCGGACGCCTTCGGCATTCTGCTGCGAAATCTCATCGAGAACGCGCTTCGCCATGGCGAGGAAGCCCACCCCATCGAGGTCACCCTTTCGCCCGAGGGCCTTCTGACTGTTGCCAATGACGGGCCAGTGGTGCCCACCGAAACAATCGCCCGTCTGACGGCCCGCTTCGAACGCGGCGGCTCGGATCGCGAGGGAAGCGGCCTCGGCCTCGCCATTGTCGCCGCGATCGCGGAACGGCTCGGCAGCGAACTGATCCTGCAGTCACCCCGGCCGGGGCACAGCCGCGGATTCAAGGCGGCTGTGAGGCTGCCGGTCGAGTGCGGACTTGCGGCAGATCAAGCCGCTGGCCGGAAATCGGATGCATGAGATACGCAAGGCGATGCCTGACACCGCCGCGCGACTACTCAAGAGGGGCTGGAAAGCATCATGGATACGCATCCCAGGAAACCTGGTGCGGGCAGAACGGTATTG
>NZ_JBKKKY020000425.1:0-518 GCF_046613545.2 Aphanothece microscopica RSMan92
GCCAGATAGATGATCTGCCGTTTCCAGAACAGCGCGACGCCCCCGTTGACGAAGTCGCGCAACTGCTTTTCCAGGCGGACGGGATCGTCCTCGATGTCGGCCTTGCCGGGCAGAAGGCCCCAGGCCCAGGCCCGCAGCGCGACCCAGCGCCTGCGCATCTGGTCGGTGCCTTCGTCACTGGTGATCGCCATGCCCTGCCCGTCTGCTTGAACCGCATTCCCGGCCGGACCCCGCAGGGCCACGCCGTTCCCGAAACCATCCCGGACATCCGGGCACTGACACCGTTACCTGTCTGTCACCCTGCCCCGCGAATGTGGCCGCAGCGTGGTGCGCGGCGGATCATCCCGTGGCAGGGCCCTTGCCGTCAGTGGATCGTCGGTCCGCCCTCCAGCCGCATCGGCCCCACCCGGTGATGGGTCGGGCGCGGCGCGTCGCGGTCGATGCGGCGGAAATCCTGCACGAGGAAGGTCGTGTCGATGCAGGTCGTGCGATGGGGCACATAGTCGGTCTGGCGAAAG
>NZ_JBKKKY020000426.1:0-518 GCF_046613545.2 Aphanothece microscopica RSMan92
GGGATCGGCCACCGTCCACACGTCGATGCGCGCAGCGAGTATCTCGATGGCAGCATCGCGCTCGTAGATGTCGCTGGATGCACCCAAAACGGCTTCGGCATACGTCACTGCTTTGTTGAGGTTCTGTCCATGGTCTCGGTAGTATTCATTGTCGCCCTCAAGGGCAATACGCAGCCGGCGAACAGCGTTTTGTGTGCGCTCGCCTTTGTCCTTCATGCGCTGTTCAATAACCGACGCTGGCGTTGGAGCACGGCCCGACGTAGCCGTTGCTTCTTCTTCGGCACAGGACCACGGTTTGGGATGTGCTGCCTGCCGTTCGTCGAAACAGATGGTACTGCCATCATTGGCAAATGGCTGCAGGAGGTATCGTACGTACGTGCCGTGGCTGCCGGGGATGGTAATCATGCCAAGGACGCGGTCCTCGTAGACAGCGAGGACAACTCGCGCCTTGGGGTTCTGCACAAGGGTACCACGAAGCAGGAGCTGCTGTGGGGTTGGCCGGCGTTCGGGGCCATTGG
>NZ_JBKKKY020000427.1:0-517 GCF_046613545.2 Aphanothece microscopica RSMan92
CCCGGGCGGGGCCTTTTCCCAACCAAAGGACATGCGATGTTCACACTCGTCGCCGCCAGCAAGAAGCCGATCCTCGACGGCGTCGTGGCCACCCGCCAGTTCGCCAGCCTGGACGAGGCCGAGGCCACGATGCGCGAATGGGCGCGTTTCGGCATCGACAACCAGTGCAACGAAGCCGATGCGCTGTATGTCTGCGACGCGAAGGGCCACCCCGTGCGGGTCTGGAACTGGCGCAGCAAGCAGGCCGTGGACCCGTCCGCCGCCTGACGCCCACGCGTTACATCCGGACAGTTACATCCGGACAACGGCAAAGGGGCCGCGGCATCGCCTGCGGCCCCTTTTGCATGTCTGCCTGCCCCGTGCGCAGCGCCCCTCCGTTTGGCCGGGGGCGGGCACCGCCGCGCGTCCCCACGCCGCAAGCGGTGCCCGTTGTGCCTGTGCGGTGGCAGCCCCCCCGTCGCCTTGCCTCCTCCCAGGTTCAGCGACGGCGCCGACGGGGGGCACTGCCCGCCCGTCG
>NZ_JBKKKY020000428.1:0-517 GCF_046613545.2 Aphanothece microscopica RSMan92
AACAGGTTGAGGGCGTGGTTGATGTCGCCAGGGCCGTGGGCGGGCATTCCGACATCGCCAGCGCTCAATGCTGGCGCTCTGCCCTCGGCGCAACGTGCGACAGGCTCCTAGGTGTTGTTTCTCACCAGGTTCGTCAGCGCAGCAGCTCGATGAGCCGCTGCTGAGGTGAGCGCCAGCCGAGGGCTGAGTGCTTCCTGAGCCGGTTATAGATCGCCAGGAAGCGGGGCAGCCAGCGGTTCCGTTCCTCGGAGTTCTGGAAGGCCATGGCGTAGGCCCACTCCCGGCAGAGGGTCTGAATGAATTGCTCCGCCTTGCCGTTGGTTCTGGGCGTGTAGGGCCTGGTGCGGATGTGCCGGAGCCCCAGGATGCGGCAGGCCTTGGCGAACGCCCTGGAGACGTAGGCGCGGCCGTTGAGTTCCTAACCGCTGTCAAGTCGCCAAGGCTTGCCAGGCCTCAGTTGTTGATGCAGCCTGACGAGGGGGTGGTTGCCGCTTTGGAGCGCTCTGCGACTCCTGGT
>NZ_JBKKKY020000429.1:0-517 GCF_046613545.2 Aphanothece microscopica RSMan92
CCGTCAGGTCCCGTCTTTTCGGTCGGGGAGAACTTGCAGGTCGTGCACATGACGATGTCGCGCATTGGGGGCTCTCGAAGCGGGGATGTTGCGGCTGTTGCCAAGGGGTGGCCTTCAATGTAGGCAATCCGACAGGCTGTCAACGCGATGAAACCGGCATGAAATTCAGCTCGATCGCCTTCCTCGCGTCCGACTCGCCCGAAGCCCGCGAGGCGGCCCAGCGGCTTGCCGCCATCCACGGCAATGCCGAGCCCGACCGCGCGGACTGCGTGGTGGCGCTGGGCGGCGACGGCCACATGCTGCAAACGCTGCACCGCTTCCTTTCAACCGGCACTCCGATCTACGGCATGAACCGGGGCACGGTGGGCTTCCTCATGAACGACTATGCCGAGGAGCATCTGCCGGAGCGGCTGGCCCAGGCGGAGCTCACCGTCATTCACCCGCTGAGCATGACGGCGGTGGACGAGACGGGGAAGGTGCACCGCGCCATCGCCTTCAACGAGGTCTCGCTGCTGCG
>NZ_JBKKKY020000430.1:0-516 GCF_046613545.2 Aphanothece microscopica RSMan92
GCACCGCACGCGGGCCGGGGCCTTGCCCGCGATTGCCGGACCGCGGGGCCGCCCCCCGCGCCTTTCGATCGGACGATTTCACACGCCCGGGCCGCAGAGCCCGGCGCCAGGACAGGGAACGGAGTGGGACGGATGGAAACCATCGAAAAGATCGTGCACGATCTGCGCTTCCAGCGCTTCATCATCGGCGTGATCCTCGTGAACGCGATCGTGCTGGGCCTGATGACGCTCGACCTGTCGCCGGGCACGATGCAGCTGCTCAACATCGTCGACGACGCCTGCCTTGTCATCTTCGTGCTGGAAATCGCGCTCAAGCTGATCGCGCTGCGCGGCGCCTTCTTCAAGGAAGGCTGGAACATCTTCGACTTCATCGTGGTGGCCATCGCGCTCTTCCCCGAAAGCGGGGGCCTGGGCGTGCTGCGGACGCTGCGCGTGCTGCGCCTGATGCGGCTCATCTCGGTCATCCCGTCGATGCGCCGCGTGATCACCGGCATGTTCGTGGCCATCCCCGGCGGG
>NZ_JBKKKY020000431.1:0-515 GCF_046613545.2 Aphanothece microscopica RSMan92
CTGCGCGAGAGGTCATCCGGGCGCAGCCCGACCGTGACGACGCCGCCGAAGGCGGCGCTGCGGTCATGCAGGTGCTGCGCGGCGATGACCAGGCGCGCGCCGGTGCCCCGGCCGACCTGCGGCGCCGTCAGGAACAGGCCCTGGTAGCCCTGGGCGAAGGCCTGGAAATAGTCCCGGTCACGGGCATCGAAGGGGCGGAAGGCGACGGAGGAGGACCAGCGGGACGCGCCATCGGGCCCGAGGATGACGATACTCGCCAGGGGAAGGCGCGATGCGTCGCGGTCCCCGGTGACGTTGCGCATCGCCTGTTCGATCTGCCCGCGCGCCGGGCCGTCCCCCGCCTCATCCAGCAGCAGCCATTGCTGCGCGAGGATCTGGATGGTGGCCGTGTCGTCGAGGGCGCGGAGGATGAATTGCTCGGTAACCGCCGCCGCGGCCTCCGCCCGCTGGGTCGCGGCCAGGACCTGGGCGCGTTCGGTGCTGTCGATGATGCGGCTGGCGAAGACCCAGGCGGC
>NZ_JBKKKY020000432.1:0-515 GCF_046613545.2 Aphanothece microscopica RSMan92
GACGATCGTCGTGGCCACCCATGACATGAACCTGATCCGCGCCGCCAAGAAGGAGGTCGCCGCCCGCGTCCTGCGCATCGCGCAGAAACGGGTCATGCTGGCGGGGGCCGACCTGTGATGCGCCTGCTGCCCGCCATGCTGCGCCCCGACGGGCAGGCCGACCGCGTGGTGCCCCCCACCGGGCACACCGCCTGGCTGACCGGCTTCAGCGCGGGGGCGATGGCGTTCCTCGCGGTCTTTGCCATCGCGCTGTCGCTGGCCGCGGGGCGGCTGGCCGACCGCTGGGCGGATGCGCTGGCGCGCACCGCCACCATCCGCATCGCCGCGCCCCCCGACCAGGCCGAGGTGCAGCTGCGCGCCGTGCTCGACCTCCTCGCGACCACCCCCGGCGTGGCCAGCGCCCGCGCCCTGCCCCCCGCCGAAACCGCGGCGCTGCTCGAACCCTGGTTCGGCCCCGACCTGCCCATCGACGCCCTGCCCATCCCCCGGCTGGTCGAGGTGACCGAAACCGCCCA
>NZ_JBKKKY020000433.1:0-515 GCF_046613545.2 Aphanothece microscopica RSMan92
TGGAATAGTTGATGCTGGAACTCACAGCCGAGCGAGATCCATCATAGTCCACACCGAGGCCACCACCGATATCCACAAAGTCGATTGCGCAGCCCGACTTCATGAGCTGGACATAAAACTGCGACACCTCGCGAAGTCCAGCCTTAATCTTCCGAATGTTCGTGATTTGAGATCCGAGATGAAAGTGGATCAACTTGAAACAGTCGAGGAGATCATTCGATCGCGCATACTCCACTGCTTCCAGCAGCTCCGATGCATTCAATCCAAACTTTGATTGATCTCCGCCCGATTCCTCCCACTTGCCACTACCGCTTGCAGCAAGCTTGATCCGGATGCCGATGTTCGGACGCACGTTGATTCGCTGCGCAACACTGTTGATCAGCCTTAACTCGTTAAGCTTCTCGACCACGAGGTAGACACGCTTCCCCATCTTCTGGGCGAGCAATGCCAACTCGATGAAATCTTCGTCCTTGTATCCATTGCAGACGATCAATGCATCGTTGTTGTCCATGATG
>NZ_JBKKKY020000434.1:0-513 GCF_046613545.2 Aphanothece microscopica RSMan92
GAGCGACAGCCGATTGGCCGTGACCAGCGCCAGGCGCCCGCCGGCGCCGAGATCGGCGAAGGCCAGGTGGTCGATCGCGTTGTCGGCGCGCGCCAGCGTCACGTCGCCGCCCTGGCTGCGCAGCGAAAGGCGGCCGGCATCGAGCGGCGCGGCCTGGGTGATGGGCGCCGCGGCCCCCGTCGCCGCAAGCTGCACGACATCACCCCGCACCGCGCCATCCAGCGACAGCGCGCGGCCGGAGAAGCTGGCCGCGCCGACACGCCCATCCGCCGCCGTCGCGACGCCGAGCACCGACAGGTCGCGCTGCGAGGCAAGGCCGGTGGGGCCACCCGCCGCGGTGATGCGGACCGCATCGACCCGGTGCGCGCCGCCGGACAGATCGGCGCCACCCAGCGTCGTCGTCATCTCCAGCAACGGCACGGTGATCGAGGACGGCGTCGCGGAGGGAGCAAAACCAGCAGCGGGGGGGGTAGAGCGTTAGGGGGGGGGGGGGGTGGATAGGACCGTAGGCCC
>NZ_JBKKKY020000435.1:0-513 GCF_046613545.2 Aphanothece microscopica RSMan92
GAGCAACGTCACGGGTGCCACCATCAATGACGCCATTCCGGCGGCGATCACCGGGGTAAGCTGGACCTCCGCCACGGCGGGTACGGCTACGGTAAGCAGCGGGGCAACGGGCAGTAGCAACACGCTGGCGGCGACGGTGAACCTACCGGCGGGAGCGGGCAACACGGTAACCTTCACGGTGACGGGAACGGTAGCACCGTCGACGACGGGTAATCTGGTGAACACCGCCACGGTAACGGCTCCGGGCGGGGTAACGGACCCCACGCCGGGCAACAACAGCGCGACCGATACGGATACACAGAATTCAGTTGCCGATCTGGCGATCACCAAAACGGACGGCAGTGCGACCTACACGCCGGGCAGTCCGATTACCTACACGATTGTAGTAAGCAACAACGGACCGAGCAACGTCACGGGTGCCACCATCAATGACGCCATTCCGGCGGCGATCACCGGGGTAAGCTGGACCTCCGCCACGGCGGGTACGGCTACGGTAAGCAGCGGGGCAACGGG
>NZ_JBKKKY020000436.1:0-510 GCF_046613545.2 Aphanothece microscopica RSMan92
GTTCCGCATGCTGGCCATTGCCTGCGGCCATGAGGATGCCGATGATTGCGATGCGCTGCGCGATGACCCGCTGTTCAAGCTGGCGGAGGGCCGGTTGACAGAGAGCGGCGCGCCGCTGTGCTCGCAGCCGACCATGAGCCGGTTCGAGAACATGCCCACGCGGATACGGGGGGATTATCGGATCGAAGCACGCAAGGAGAATTACTTTGACAGTCTATTCCTGCGCTAACTGGACAACTTTATCGTTGAACAGGAACTCCATTCAACGAGCCTATGAACCCGTTCAAATATATTTCTTTACACAACTGGCAGATTGGTTTGCTGCGCGAAGCTTCTTTGACGTCGGTGCAAATATAGGATCATTCACTGTCGCGATGGCACAGCTACAGAAAGTCGAGCGCATTCATAGCTTTGAGCCAATGCCCACCTTGTTTCTGGATCTTGCGGAAAATGCGCGCAGGAATGACCCCGCTGATAAAATACGATTGCACAATATGGCGATTTCAGAAG
>NZ_JBKKKY020000437.1:0-510 GCF_046613545.2 Aphanothece microscopica RSMan92
ATCGCCGGGAGCCCGTGGAGGGCGGCATGGCGCGCCACCCGCCTGAGGAAGGACGATGGATCGGGTTCGAACATGGTGCGCTGCTGGGAAAGGTCCGTCGAGATCTGCACCACGTCGTTGCGGACGGCCTCCGCGTGGTCGCGCACGTAGGATTCGGCGACATTCACCGCCGAATCGACGATGGCGCGCGTTCTCTCCGAGAACCAGGAATCGAGACCGCGGTTGAGTGTCACGCTGGCGAAGACGGCGACGATGATCGCGGGGACGACCGCGATGAGGCTGAACAGCAGCACGAGCCTCAGGTGCAGGGAGGCGCCCGGCGTGCCGCGGCGCTTCTCGATCAGCAGGAAGATCAGCTGCCCGAGGACGAGCAGCACCATGACCAGCAGCACGATGGCGTTGACGACGAGCAGCAGGATGGTGCTCTCGCGCGTCGGCTTCACCGGGGTCATGCCGGTCAGGATGGCGAAGGTCGCCATGCCGCAGATGACGCCCGCCACCACGAGGACG
>NZ_JBKKKY020000438.1:0-510 GCF_046613545.2 Aphanothece microscopica RSMan92
CCTGGGACGGCCGGCCCGTGCCGGACGCCCTGCTGCGCCGGCTGGTCGCGTTGGCCTTCGGGGGGCCCACGGCCTATAACCAGCAGCCGCTGCGCGTGATCTTCGTGACCTCGCCCGAGGGCAAGGCGCGGCTGGCGCCCGCCGTCAGCCGGTCGAACCGCGACAAGACGCTGGCTGCGCCCGTGACGGCGATCCTGTGCCATGACTTGCGGTTCTTCGACCACCTGCCGCGGCTGTGGCCGCAGGCTGATGTGCGGCCCTGGTATGACGGCCACCCCGCCACCGCCCGCGACAGCGCCTTTCGCAACGCCACGCTGCAGGCCGGATATCTGCTGATGGCCGCGCGGGCGCTGGGGCTGGACGCAGGCCCGATGTCGGGCTTCGACCCTGCCGCCGTGGCGGCCGAATTCCTGCCGGGCCGCGCGTGGGAGGTGGGGTTCCTGGTCAACCTCGGGTTCGCCGACCCCGCCGGCGCCCGCCCGCGAAACCCGCGCCTGGGCTTTGACGAGG
>NZ_JBKKKY020000439.1:0-510 GCF_046613545.2 Aphanothece microscopica RSMan92
CCATCACGCCAGCGGATACGGCACCTGGATACTGGCAGCGCGGTGGCTTCGGCGTCTTCATCGACAGCGACTGTTCAATGTCCGTCGATGCTGGAACGCTCTTTGCCCGCGACGTTCGGTCTCGTTCACTCCCTACCCTTCGTAGCCCCGACACCACCATTGTTGGGCCCGTCGATGAATACTGTTCCGGCAAGCGGTTCAACCTATGGCCCTCCGATGGCGCCACCTTGCGGTTACCCATTCAGGAGACGCCTGTTACCGTCGTGAACAACGATACCGCTGCTTGGGCCAATATCGAAGCCTATGGGGCACGGCCAAGCGATCCGTTTTTTGTGAAACGTGTGGACAACGAGGCGGTCCGGTTGGCCTTCGCCAGCGGACGTCCCATGGTCTGGCTTCCGATCACGCGCAGCAATGGCAGCTGCTTTGGCATCGACACGCACATCGTCGTACCGCCCCATGTGCGCCTGATCACGGGCTTTGATCAGTCGAAGTTCTGCTTCTTCGATG
>NZ_JBKKKY020000440.1:0-510 GCF_046613545.2 Aphanothece microscopica RSMan92
TGAAAATCAATACTAGCATGACGGTCAGCGTAACGGGTGTTTACGAAGACCTGCCCGCGGGTAGTAGTTTTGCAGATGTACATTTTATAGCTCCCTGGGAACTATACGTATCCGCAACGCCCTGGGCAAAAGATGCCCGGGATAGCTGGCAGAATACTTCTTTTGAGATTTTCGTTGAGCTGATTCCAACTGCCACTTCCGATGAGGTAAGTGGACAAATCAGCCGGGTACTTGCTGAAAAAAATAAGGAGGCCGCTCCGCTGAACCCCGAACTTTTTCTGGATCCAATGGCGCGATGGCATCTGTACTCCGACTGGGAAAATGGCGAAAATGCGGGGGGACGTATTCAGTATCTGTGGCTATTTGGCAGTATTGGCTTTTTTGTTTTGTTACTGGCCTGCATCAATTTTATCAACCTGAGCACCGCCCGTTCTTTCAACCGGGCCAAAGAAGTCGGTATTCGTAAAGCAGTAGGATCCCTGCGTTTTCAGCTCATGGGGCAGTTTTTGG
>NZ_JBKKKY020000441.1:0-509 GCF_046613545.2 Aphanothece microscopica RSMan92
TGTATAGCACCACGACAAATTTGTAGGTGGCTGCTTTTGTACCCGGCGCGTCGTTGACGAGGCCAAGATCCTTGCATCGACGATAGATGGCCTCCAAGGTATCGAGAATCTGTCGAGGATCAAATCGTAGGTCTTCTTCGGCCGTTTCGCGCGGATCGTTGGCTACGGCAGCCCCCCAAATGAGAAAGAAATTGTCGGACTGTGCTGTACGTTCAGGTCGAAACTGTCGGCCTTCTACTGTTGCGCTATCACGGATGTAGGCAGGAATGTAAGCTCTCTTCTGCCCAAAGGCCTTCGATGATGCGAATATGGCAAGGCAACAGGCGAACATGAGGGCAGGGCGTAGGTACATGGTGGTGGCTGTCGGTGGTCTTGGAGGTTTGGCCTGGTGGACAACCTACAACGGCAATCACGTCCCAACCAAATCGTCTGCGATCGTCCTATGGAACATCACACAATCCTCATCATCGGCGCTGGTCAGTCCGGTTTGTCGGTTGCCTATTACCTTC
>NZ_JBKKKY020000442.1:0-509 GCF_046613545.2 Aphanothece microscopica RSMan92
ATTTGTCCTGGGCCCCATAGCCCCGTTCCCCTCATCCAGGATAGCTCTCCTCCTGCTTTTCTTTGTCTATTTTTCCGGTGCACCGGCACTGGCGCAGAAAAAACTCGTGCCGCTGGACTGCCCATGGGAAGAGTGGGGGTGTACCGATTCAATGTTCGTTGAAGAAGGAACCATTGTACCAAATAATGGGTGCATCAATGTGCACAAAGGCGATATTCGTGTTTTTACCTTGGGACCAATCAATCTTACCTTTTATCATGACTCTATCCTTGTTGATGAGTTTCGGCAATTGGATCGAACGATACCTATTGACTCGTCCAAGGCTCACGTGCTAACGGATGAAACATGGGAGATTGTGCAATTCCTCAGGGACTCCGTTGGTGCATGTGATGTTTTTCCCTTGCATGAATCATTTGCTCACGGTAAGTGCGTGATACGTGTGGTCTTCCGCGACTATTATGATCTGCCGCGTCTTGTGACGATTACCGGGGTCGACCTCGTCAACGAGC
>NZ_JBKKKY020000443.1:0-508 GCF_046613545.2 Aphanothece microscopica RSMan92
CTTCGCGGAGGTTAGCTCCGATAAACAGGGCATTGGGATGAAAGGACTCCTCCATACCCGGATCGGCCAGCGGCATGGGCCCTTCCAGGTGTAAATGAATCGTTTGTACATTCCGTAGTTCGTCCCGGCGGGCGGCCAGGGCGTGCAGCAGGGGCGTGGGTGTAGCCGCACCGGCGTGAATAAAAACCCGATCGTTACTTTTAATTATTTCGACAGCCTCTTCGGCCTTGCTAAATTGAGTTGACATAAAGTAAAAAATTGTGGATGATATTAATCCCTCGATGAAAGGCACAAAGGACTTAGTTTCTAAATATAACCACTATGAGCGATGTCATGTTGGGAAATGGGGCTAAATCTTTGGCAACTTGTGGTATAGTTGGGGTATTTGCTGCTTATAACAAAAAAAGGCCATACCGGGAAAATTCGCTTCTTTTGGGGGTAATACCATCCCTTTCCGGTCTTTTTGAAATAAACGCACTGTCTGATCTTGTACTTAATCGTTTTTAAT
>NZ_JBKKKY020000444.1:0-508 GCF_046613545.2 Aphanothece microscopica RSMan92
GCTCGATGTCGACGCTATCGATCGGCCGTCAACAGGCGAATAACAGGGGTGCTACGAGACAGCAACGGCTGCGGAAGGAGCGCTGAGGCCTCCGCCGAGGGATGCTCGCTCACTGCTCCGCGAACGCACGACGACGACGATCTCGGCGACGCAGAAGAGGGCAACCAGGCCTGCCGGAATGCCCAGTGCGAGCATCCGGGTCGACGGGTCAGCGAGGGCGATGAACACGAAGCCCAGGCCAGGAACCGCGAAATCGACTCGGGCCTGATCGGCAGCGTCGAGCGTGAAGGCCCACGGGTCGGCGGAGGCGTTGGCATCGCCCTTCGTCGAGAACACCATCGACGAGTCATTCAGCTCGATCGCCGAGATGCGGTGCGTGACCAAGTGGGTGATGCCCGATGACGCCGGGGGGATGTAGGTGATGACGTCGCCGACGGCGAGGGCCGTGACGGGTACGTTGCGCGTGAAGACGATCGAGCCACGCTCGATCGAGCCCGACATCGACGCA
>NZ_JBKKKY020000445.1:0-508 GCF_046613545.2 Aphanothece microscopica RSMan92
CGCCCGGGCGCCGGCTGGTGAATGTGCGGCTGAAAGAAGCCATCGGCATCGCCCAGACAGCCTTCTTCGAAGACCCCGCCTTCTATCGGGCGAACCCAGATCTGGCGCGGGCCTGCTGCTGGCTGCTGGCCGCGCACAACGACATCACGGCCGCACTGTTTCTGAAGCCTGCCGCAGCCAGGGGGCCGGCCGAAGTGACCTGGCGGATGGCTTCGGTCTCGTTCCCCACCCTCGGCGGCCTGATGGCGCGCCAGCGCGAGGGGAGACTGACCGCCGCAGACGTCAATCAGTCGGTCTGGCTGAAGGCGGCTTGATCGCGGCAGGCCGCGCGCGCAAAGCTCGCCCGTGATGCAAAGTCCGGTCGATCAGATGTTCATCGCGGGGGCGTGGCGGCCATCGCGCGAGACCCTCCCGCTTGAAAACCCGTCCACCGGCGCATCCATCGGCGCGATCGCGCGCGGGCGCGCAGAAGACGTGGACGCGGCGGTCGAGGCCGCGCGCCGCGCGT
>NZ_JBKKKY020000446.1:0-507 GCF_046613545.2 Aphanothece microscopica RSMan92
CCCAGTCACGATTCAGGTCAAAAAGGTAGTGATTGTAACGTCCACCGGGCCAGGGTTCATTATGTTCCCACGACCAGGGCGTCGGGTCTGAATTGACGGCCATTACGCGATTGTACCATTGAGCGTAGCGATCGCGTCCATCGGGGTTGATACAGGGGTCGAGAATAACCACCGTATTTTTTAGGATTTCCTGGGTAGTGGCGTTGTCTTTATTCAGTAGCTCGTACATGACCTTCATGACCGCCTCGGAGGAAACAGCCTCGTTTCCGTGTACATTGTAGCTAAGCCAGGCAATAGCAGGTACTTTTCCGGATGGGGTTCCTTCCATCATACCAATACTTTTCAGGTTATCGGTTCGGATACTTTCAACCTTCGAGAGGTTTTCGGGCGTGGCAATGACGGCTACCATCAGGGGGCGCCCTTCGTAGGTAGTACCGTAGGGGATTAGTTTCACCTGAGCCGGGTTCTTATCAGCCAGGGTCTTTACGTAGTCCACAATTTTGTAAT
>NZ_JBKKKY020000447.1:0-507 GCF_046613545.2 Aphanothece microscopica RSMan92
CCTGCCGCTGCGCGGCCAGAAGGGCGCGGGAAGCGACCACGCTGGCCGGCCCGAGGATCGGCAGGTCCTTCAGGACGACACGGATGTTCGGATCGCGTCGCAGCAGGGCCTGCATGGCCGGGTGCATCTGCTTGCAATAGCCGCAGCGCGCATCGAAGAACCCGACGATCGTCAGGTCACCCTGAGGATTACCCTTGGCCGGGTCGGCGGGGTCGCGGAAAAGCGCGGCCGCCTGCTGTACGATGGCCTCGCGCTGCGCCTGGGCCCGCTCACGGCGGTCCGCCTCGTCGAGACCGGCCAGCGCGTCTCGGATCAGCGAGGGATCCTCCCTCAAAGCCTGGCGGAGAATCGCCAGGATTTCCGCACGCTGTACAGCCGTGAACCCGGTGGACGGCTCGATGACGGCAGGCGGCACGGCCGGAACCTGGGCGCCAACACCCAGCGCGGGGCCGAACGCCAGCAGGACGGCGAAAAGCCAATGGCGAGCCGCCGGGGGGACGGGGATTC
>NZ_JBKKKY020000448.1:0-506 GCF_046613545.2 Aphanothece microscopica RSMan92
TCGATGTCAGTGAAGACAAGCTTGATATCCGCCCGGGCCTCCAGGAAAGCGATCGCTTCATCCGCATTTTCGGCTTCAATGGTCTCGAAGCCGGCTTCCGCTATAATTGAGGCGGTATCCATCCGGACAATCGCATCATCTTCAACGACAAGGACAACTAAGGGCATGATTGAACTCTTTAGCGGAGTAGAATCCAACGCGCCTACCTTGCGATAGTTGCGGCCAATGAAAATGAAATCGATGGAAACTGCCGTGTCCGATATTTTTCGGACCACGGCCCAAAAAATAAAGATCGACGGGCGTATGCATCTCTTCTGGGACAGGATCGCCAACTCATTTCATTGTGCATTGCAACATAATCGACGCGAGACAGTTTGGCTCTCGTCAGCGCCATCTCGGCATGACCCGCAAAGGACAGCCGCGATGCGCAGCCTCTCCGATAAGATCGCCCGCCTGAAAGCAGCCAAGGGCAAGTTTCCGTTGCCTGGCGTGGCGGCCCAGCCGTC
>NZ_JBKKKY020000449.1:0-506 GCF_046613545.2 Aphanothece microscopica RSMan92
CCAGGCTTGCGATCGGGCTCTGCAGCCGCCAGGTCCAGTTTCCCTATTTGTGAAAGACTGCATACAGGAAACCTTTTTAAGTCTGTGGAAGATGCAGGAAACCATTAGCTCTGTCGAAAATGTAAGGGCTTACCTGCTGGTGGTACTCAAAAGCCGCATCCTGCGTGAGCTTTCCCGAAAAAATCGGATCGACCACGCCACGGTGTCCGAAGAGTATGCCTTCTCGGTAGAATTTTCATCTGACTTGCGCCTTATCGAAGAAGAGCATGAAGTTTACCAGCTTCGAAAGCTCGAACAGATTATGAATCAACTGCCTCCCCGGCAGAAAGAACTGATCTACCTGCGTTTTTACCAAAACCTGAGCTTCGAACAGATTGCCGAAGTGATGCAATTAGGGCGGCAATCGGTGTACAACCTACTCCAAAAATCGCTGCATAGTCTGCGCAGAAATTGGGTAGCTGGTATTTTGCTTTTCATAGGGGGTATAATTCACAGTTGAGGGTATC
>NZ_JBKKKY020000450.1:0-506 GCF_046613545.2 Aphanothece microscopica RSMan92
AGGATCACCGCCTCGGGGATCGAATGGGTGACCAGGAAGGCGGTCGCGTCACGCTCCATGCAGATGCGCTGCAACTCCATGTTCATGAATTCGCGCGACAGCTCGTCCAGCGCCGAGAACGGCTCGTCCAGCAGCAGAACGGCGGGTTCGGTGATCAGCATCCGGCAGATCGCCGCGCGCTGGGCCATGCCCCCCGACAGCTCGTTGGGATAGACGTTTTCGAACCCCTTGAGGCCGACCACTTCCAGCAGTTGCGTCGCCTTTTCGCGGGCCTTGTTGGCAGCGGCCTTGCCGTCGCGGATCTCGATGGGCAGGACGATGTTTTCCACCGTCGTGCGCCAGGGAAAGAGCGTGGCCTGCTGGAACATCATGCCGATGTCCCGGCGCGTGCCACGCACAGGTTTGTTCTGCAGGACCACCCGCCCCGTCGAGGGCGGCATCAGTCCTGCCATGATCTTCAGCAACGTCGACTTGTCGCAGCCGCTCGACCCGATGACAGCCGAGAA
>NZ_JBKKKY020000451.1:0-505 GCF_046613545.2 Aphanothece microscopica RSMan92
TGGGGCCCGGCCTGCCGCAGGAGAGGCTGGAATGGGCCGGCGCCCATCTCAGCGTCGCGATCCGGCCGCAGGGCGACTTCCTGGTCACAGGCATGGCGGAAGGTGCGCTGCATGGCTGGCGGCTGGCCGACACGGCGCATTTCCGCATGGCCGGCTATCCGTTCAAGCCGAGGAGCCTGTCCTTCGGGCTGAAGGGCCGCGTTCTCGCCACGTCCGGGGCGGGGGTGGCGCTGGTCTGGCCGTTCGAGGGCAAGGACGGGCCGATGGGTCAGGCGGCGCTGCAATTGCCCGCCCGGCCGGGGCTCGTCACCGCTGTGGCCTGCCACCCGGTCGATGCGCTGCTGGCGGCGGGCTATGCCGACGGCGGGGTGCATCTGATCCGGTTCGAGGATGGGGCCGACATCCATGTCGCGGGCCCGCCTCCGCCGGAGGAGGCAGCCCAAGACCCGCTGCAGCCTGCCACCGCGATCGAGCATCTGGCCTGGAGCCCGGACGGGCGCGGCCT
>NZ_JBKKKY020000452.1:0-504 GCF_046613545.2 Aphanothece microscopica RSMan92
CGATGTGATCAAGATGCCACCGGATTCGCTACCGGATTCTGCAACAAAGACACCTTTCTTGTCATCCACGAATGATAGTGCTTTGTCTACGACAGTTCTTGCCCTGTATCCCTGCGTTGATGACGTTTCCCATTCGGAATCTGGGCTCGCCTTGCGATAGATAGCCTGAGAGTACTTGGTCAGTGCGATTATTGACCCGTCACTGCGTTTATTCACATCAAGAATCGCGTCGGAGTACTGATACAGTGGTTGACTTGGTATAGCCCTCACACCGTCGGCAGACAAATCATTGTAGGAACCTACTTGAGTTCCGGAGTAAGAAATCGTCTGGTCTTCATGCACTCGGAAGGAGGTGAAGCGTTCCGTTAGTCGAAAAAATGAATACGAGAGAACCTCCACCGATTGTACATGCGTGTTAACCCTTAGGATGGTGTTTCGACTTCCACAGACAATGAGGGTACTATCGTTTATCCGAGCTGACCCGGTAGGTTGCCCTGCAAGTTG
>NZ_JBKKKY020000453.1:0-504 GCF_046613545.2 Aphanothece microscopica RSMan92
GGTGTGGTGGCTGGTGGGCGCACACTCGTTGCGATGTCGCCTGTTAAAAAGACATCCGCGCCTCCTCGGTTGCCGACGTAAATGTCCGGCCGCCCATCGCCATTGATGTCCTCGGCCAGTATGGCAAGTCCGTCTACGGCTGGTAGCTGCGCAAGGGGATGCGTTGTAGACCGTGAAAAAACACCATTTCCGTCATTGATCAGCACCGTGAGTGGCGCCTTGTTGATGTTGACAACGACAATGTCCTGGTCACCATCTCCATCGAGATCAATTGGTGCCGCATCCAATGAGAACTGACGGAATATGGGCAGGGCAGTAGCCGTGACGTCTGTAAATCGCCCCTTGCCATCATTGACGTACAACCGATCCTGAGGATCGGCAGTTTGAATCCATCCAACGTTGCAGAAAAACAGGTCTATGTCGTTGTCACCATCGACGTCGAGCGGCACAACTTTCCGCGTCTCCGTGCGCACGTTTTGTGGCATGTTCGTGGCAGTCACGTCG
>NZ_JBKKKY020000454.1:0-504 GCF_046613545.2 Aphanothece microscopica RSMan92
GCGGTCTGCGCCAATTGCCACGCCCCGGGCGCGGCGGCCGAAGGCGACATTCCGTCCTTCGCCGGCCTGACCGGCGCCGAAGTGGCCGCGGCGCTGGAACGGTTTCGCGCAGAGACCGCCGGTGCATCCACGATCATGCCGCGCATCGCGCGTGGGCTGACGCCCGCCGATGTTGCGGCGCTGGCCGCGCATCTGGACGCCACCGGGGGGGCCGCGCCATGACCCGCGCGCCCACGCGCCGCGCCGTGCTGGCCGGGGCCTCGGCCGTGGCGCTGTCCGGGCTGGCGGCGCCCATGCTGCGGGCGGCGACGGGGGCGCAGGTGGTGATTGCCGGGGGCGGGTTTGGCGGGTCGGCCGCCGCGCGGCACCTGCGCCGCATCGCGCCCGACATCGCGGTGACGCTGGTGGAACCCGCCGCAGCCTTCGTGACCTGTCCGTTCAGCAATGCCGTGATCGGCGGGCTGGCGGCGATGGAGGAGATCACCTTCGGCTATGACGGTCTGC
>NZ_JBKKKY020000455.1:0-503 GCF_046613545.2 Aphanothece microscopica RSMan92
GCTGGTGCACGCAGGCAGCGCTCCCTCATATGGCGAGTTCATGCTCACCTATTTCACCGACTGGTCGGACCTCAGCGGCTACTACGGAACGTTCACGCCCGGCCAACTCTGGTTCATCGCATTCTTGTTCGTGATCAGCCTGGCGCTCCTGCCGGCGATGCGGCTTCTCAGACAACGCTCGTCCATTGCGACCTGGATGCGACGGCCCGCCTTGCTGGCACTGGTGGCTCCCGCAGTCGCAGCGCTGACGCTCTTGCCCGACCTGAGTGGCAAGAACCCCTTCGTCTATGCCGCATGGTTCTTCGTCGGGTTCCTCCTTGCGTCAGACCCCGAAACAATGGAGATCATCGCGCGGCACCGACGCTGGTATTTCGGCGGCGCACTTGTCGGGGCGGCTGCCGTGCTCATCGAGTTCGCCACCATCGGCTGGCAGTCAGGGGTGTCGCCCACTGGCCTGGTGTTCGGTCTCGTGCATGCCGTGGCATGCTGGCTCACCCTGCTGG
>NZ_JBKKKY020000456.1:0-502 GCF_046613545.2 Aphanothece microscopica RSMan92
AGACAAAACAGCTCAGGGCGCAGCAGTGCTGGCGGAGGCCCCAGCAAGAAAGGGGATGCCTGCTTGCGGGAAGCGCTGTTCCTGGCGGCCAATCAGGTCCGCCGTTTCGATCCCACCTTGGCCCGGCGCTATCAGCGGTTGATGTGTGAGACGGGCCGTCACCACAACTCCGCCGTCTGCACGGTGGCCACGGTGCTGTTGACTCGCATCACGGCCTGCCTGAGGGCTGGGGTCCCTTACGTCATCCGCGATGTGGACGGGCGAGAGATCAGCAAGGAGGAGGGCAAAGCCATCGTGAAGGACCGCTACGCCATCCCAGAAACGGTACGCGCTGCTCGCCGCACGATCAGGAAGCGGAGCGGCAAGGCTCTGGGTGGGGTAGCAACGCTGAACCAGGAGTCGCAGAGCGCTCCAAAGCGGCAACCACCCCCTCGTCAGGCTGCATCAACAACTGAGGCCTGGCAAGCCTTGGCGACTTGACAGCGGTTAGGAACTCAACGGC
>NZ_JBKKKY020000457.1:0-500 GCF_046613545.2 Aphanothece microscopica RSMan92
GCCAGGAACAGGGCCTCATCGATGTCGTGGGTGATCATCAGCACGGTGCACTTCTGGGTGTTCCCCGGGACCTCGTGGAGGTTGGTCTTCCTGAGGTCCCTAGCCGCAGCGCTTGTCCTGCCACAGGGCGGCGCCGGAGAGCTGCTTCCAGCCAAAGGCTTCCGGCGTGGGGCCAAGGGCGCGCAGGCGCTCCAGACGCGCGAAGGCTTCCGTCGCGGTGGGGACCGTGCCCGCAGGCTGCCACCAGAAGGCAAGATTGGGGCGCGGATCGTGCGGGAACCACGCCGCCTTCCGGTTGTAGACCTTGGCGTGCACCGTCTTCCAGACGAAGTGCTCAAGGGCCTCGGGCGTCTCCCACAGGCTGAGCTGTAAGATCGTACGGGGGTTTTCATCCACCCGAACGCCCGTCGCACCGGCGCCCGCCTCGTCCTTCAGGCGCCAGACGAAACCGGGCGCGCGCTCGGCCAGCGCGTTGACCGGGCCCAGCATGGCGACGAAGT
>NZ_JBKKKY020000458.1:0-499 GCF_046613545.2 Aphanothece microscopica RSMan92
CGATGGCGCAGCGCTACTTCCTGTACTGACCGCGCCAGCCATGCACCAGATGCAAGCCTGCCAGACCGATACGGCGGTTGTTCTGCACCGCAGCATGACCCATATGCCCCGTGTCAATCGGCGCCAAGCGCCTGCATGCAAAGGGGTTTCACATGGCCACCACCACCACCAACATGACCGACCGTTCGGGGTTCTGGGCTGCGGTGCGGCGCGTGCTGTCGGGTATCTGGCAGGGCTTCGTCTTCCTGGCCGAGGTCGGCCCGGTGCGCGAGGAACTGGAACGGCTGTCGCGCAAGTCCGACGCCCAGCTGGCCGCCGAAGGCAAGACGCGCCACGGCGAAATCAGCCGCATCTTCGGGCCGCGCATGGCGCTGTAAGGACAGGCCGCTTCGGGCTATCCTTGCATCGGTCCCCGACCGACAAGGAGAGCCCGAGATGACCGACCTGCCCCCCGTCAAGCACCTGCTGCGCGACGCGCCCGCGCAGTGCCACGATCTGG
>NZ_JBKKKY020000459.1:0-498 GCF_046613545.2 Aphanothece microscopica RSMan92
GGCGCCGCGGTTCCATTCGTCGTCCTGCGACGGGTCGGGCGCAAAGGGCGTGGAATCGTGGAACAGCGCCTTCCACCCCGCCAGCAGGATACGCTGGTCGAAGGGAAAGCCCAGTTCATTTGGCGTGGGGGACGCCACGACCGGATCGCGCGTCATCAGGTAGGCATAGATCGCGCGCAGGTCGTCGTCACTGACGCGGGCGAAATAGTCATAGGGGAAGGCAGGATAGAGGTGCCGCCCCTGCCGGTCCACCCCGTCGCGCATGGCGCGGATGAACGCCGCCTCGGACCAGGTGCCGATGCCGGTTTCGGGGTCGGGCGTGATGTTCGTGGTGTAGATCATGCCAAAGGGCGTGGGCAGGCCCAAGCCGCCTGCGTAATCCTCGCCGCCCGTGCGGGTAGGGCAGACGCCGCAATTGCCCAGGCCCGCCAGCAGTTCGCCCTGCTCGACAAGGTCGCGGTCGAACCCGGCCGGGTCGGGCGGAGTGATGGCGGCGAT
>NZ_JBKKKY020000460.1:0-496 GCF_046613545.2 Aphanothece microscopica RSMan92
CTACATGGAGTTCGTCATTCGGGAGAGACCCATTGTCCATGCTTGACCGTTGGGCAGAAGTGCTCGACTCCATTGGCGTGCGCAGTATCAAGGGCACAATCATTGGTGATGACGACTTGTTCGACGAAGAACGATATGCCGCGGGTTGGTCGTGGGATGACTTTTTGTACGCCTATGCACCGCAAGTAAGTGCCTTAAGCATTGCTGACAATGCCGTCGAAATCCAGATTATTCCTCCACGCAATAGCGACCTTCGTCCGAGCATTCGGGTTATCCCTGAAAATGACTACGTGCGCGTGGTTTCCGCACTCCGATTTGTCGATAGCACTGGCATAACCGATATAAAGCCTAAGCGCGAAGAACACTCAACGGTCATCGATATCACGGGAACCTATGCCCTTACATCCAGAAGTGACACCATTTCGCTAAAACTAAGTGTGGATAATCCAACCCTCTACTTCGCGCATTTATTGAAAGCCGCGATTGTGCGCCGTGG
>NZ_JBKKKY020000461.1:0-495 GCF_046613545.2 Aphanothece microscopica RSMan92
GACCAGCTGGAGGGTCTTTGGCTGGAGGGCAACCGAGCCGTGCTGCTCCGCTTCGGCGAGGTGATCAAGGAGTTGTTCACCTCACAGCGCGCTTCGCTTCAAAGCCTTGCCGCAATGGAAGAAGACCTCCTCCACCGTGACCTCGATCGCGCTCTTCGGCAGCCGCTCATGCGCGGCCAGCCGCTCCAGCAGCGCCGTATCGCTGACCATCGCGACGCGCCCGTTGACGCGCAGCGTCTCCAGCACGCCGGGCACGAAGAACAGCAGCCCGATCCTCGGATTGCGCGTGAGGTTCTGCAGGCTGTCCACCCGGTTGTTGCCGGGTCTGTCGGGGATCAGCAGCCGCTTCTCGTCCAGCACCATGACGAAGCCCGGTGCATCGCCGCGCGGCGAGGCATCGCAATCCCCGGCCTCCCCGGCGGTCGCCATCACCAGGAAGGGCGAGCGCCCGATGAACAGGCGGGCGAATTCGTCGATGTGGTCCAGTTGCTTGGC
>NZ_JBKKKY020000462.1:0-495 GCF_046613545.2 Aphanothece microscopica RSMan92
GCCACGCGTGGCAATCTCCACTGGTATCGGATTCTTCGATCATATGCTGCATCAAGTTGCCGTTCATGCCGGTTTTGATCTGCAACTGATCGTGCGTGGCGATTTGCACGTCGATGCCCACCATACCATTGAAGACACAGCCCTGGCTTTGGGCACAGCACTGCGATCGGCCCTTGGCACCAAGCGGGGCATTGGGAGATATGCATTCGTCCTACCGATGGATGACGCCCGGACGCTGCTGGCGCTGGACCTTTCGGACCGACCATTTCTGCGATGGAATGTGTCGTTTTCAGGAACAATGGTTGGTGACTTTCCCTTGTCCATGGCCGAACACTTCTTCCGTTCCTTTGCCGATGCCGCGCGGTTGACTCTTCACATCGAAAGTACGGGCACGGACGACCATCACACCATCGAGAGCATCTTCAAGGCCCTTGGTAGGGCATTGCGGTCCGCCACTGGCATTGTGGATGCATCCATGCCAAGTTCAACGGGAGT
>NZ_JBKKKY020000463.1:0-493 GCF_046613545.2 Aphanothece microscopica RSMan92
GCCGCTTGGACTTTTTCTCTAGCAATGCTTCTATGCTCTACCAATTGGTTGTTGACTCGCCTTCGTTTAAGAAGGTTATTCGTTTACAAAATTAAGGGAGGCGATGGAGTAGAAGCTATCGACATGAGAGGCCAGGGTTATTCGGGTTTGGTAGAAAAGTAGGGGTAGTTCACCAATTGCAGTAAAGATAAACAATCGGTGGAATTACTTTTTACTACGGCTACCCCTGGTTTTGGATCACTACCGGACGGCGTTTTTCACTAATCTTCTGAATCAGGATCAGGGTGGCACTTGCCAGGGCACATAGCGCCATAACGCCCGTCATGGGAAGGGCTGTTTGATCGTGCAGAAGACTTACCAGGCCTGAAGCCAGGGCACCAAATAGCATTTGGGTAAAACCAATCAGCGCGGATGCACTGCCGGCGTGGGTGGAAAAGGGCGCCAATGCCAATGCCATCGTGTTGGGGCTCAGCAGTCCGCTGCCAAACAAAAA
>NZ_JBKKKY020000464.1:0-492 GCF_046613545.2 Aphanothece microscopica RSMan92
CGATCAGGTTGCTGATCGTGACGCCACCCTCACCGGAGGTCGTCAGCAGCGTGCCATCGGCCAGCGCCTCGGCATCCACCGTCGCCGTCTTGCCGACCGCAACGCTGATCGTCGTCGCCGCAGAGCCGGTCGTGATCGACACATTGTCGACCACTGCCGCCGACACCGTCCCCGTCGCGACGGACGCATCCAGGTCCGCCGCAAGGTCCGTCACCGTGAAGGCACCCGCCCCCAGCAGCACGATCGTGTCGCCATCGGCCAGCGAGCCGTTGTCCACCGTGATCGCCTGCGACGAGGTGATCGTCGTGCTGACCGGGCCTGCCGAACCATCATCGTCCAGCGTCACCGACACCGCGCCGATCGCGGTGTTCGCCAGGTCACCGATCAGGTTGCTGATCGTGACGCCACCCTCACCGGAGGTCGTCAGCAGCGTGCCATCGGCCAGCGCCTCGGCATCCACCGTCGCCGTCTTGCCGACCGCAACGCTGATCG
>NZ_JBKKKY020000465.1:0-489 GCF_046613545.2 Aphanothece microscopica RSMan92
CTTCAATCACGGCGCGGGTCATGTTTTCAACCGAGTGCTTTACGTAGCCATCCACCGTCAGGCCATTGAGCCCCATGTGGTGTACAGCGAATTTTCTGAATTCGTCTCCGTAGTTCATTATTGATTTTTTAAATAGGTATTTTGAATTAAAAAAAACAGAAAGGGACTTTCTATTGACCAAACTTATGTAACACTAACGAAAACCGTCCTTGCATAGTTTCGAAAGGCTGATATAGCCGTTTAACCTTCTGCACAAATTTGACTATTTTACTGAATTATCCTAGCCGGTTTTTAGGATAAATTATCCTGAATCCAGTAAATGGCAAGAAAGTAACAACTCCGCAAGGTACCCCTTCGGACATAAAAAAACCTTCGCGACCAGCACGAAGGTTTTCATTCATTAGTATCAGGATACGGCTTACGCCTCTTCCTCAACGGCTTCTTCGTTTCCGGCACGGGCCAGTTTTTCAAATTCGCTCACTTCGATAG
>NZ_JBKKKY020000466.1:0-489 GCF_046613545.2 Aphanothece microscopica RSMan92
GCGGCTCCCTGGGTGGATGTTGGTATTTTCTGGCCCACTACCGGGATAAAGACCGTGAGGAAAAAACAACAGCCGAGTAAAGCTTTTTTCATTCAGTTTTAAAAAGAGGTAAGGAAAAGGTCACGCGGAAATCTGGGCGTAAATCTACACTAACTTATCTTTTGTACAGTACCTCATTCGGATGGTTATTGTGGCATTCTGACAAAAAAATAGATAAATTAATAGCCGGAGAATATTGATGTATCCGAACCGCCCTGCTATTAACTTTAATTATGCGTATTTACCTAAACATACTGGCCTGACTTAATCCAAAAGAAGGGTTTGCCTAAATTTACTCTTTGGTTCTGAAAAAGGAGAACAAAAAGTAGTGTGGCTGTCTCGGTCATTTTTACGGCGAATAAAAAAATTAACTACTGGGAGTTGCCAGGGAGCTTGTCGTAAAAAGAAAGTCAAGGAGACAAAAAAACGGCTTCGCTCGGCTCTGACGAG
>NZ_JBKKKY020000467.1:0-489 GCF_046613545.2 Aphanothece microscopica RSMan92
GTTAGCGGAAGGTACTTAGTTGGGATCCCACATGCCTTGCTCCACTACTTCCAGTACGTGCCCGTCGGGGTCGTCGAAGTAAAAAGAGCGAGCGCCTCCGGGCCAGGTTTCGTGGTGGTACACGTTGATATCTCTTTCCTGAATGGCACGAAGCAGGGCATTATAGTGCCCTGCCGGTGCTTCAAAGGCGATATGCTGCTTGCCTTCGGCGTAGTGTGGCGGTGGCGTATTTTTTGTAGCGGATACTTCCGGTAGAAAGCAGAGTAGCACGGAGCTGCCGGCCCGAAAAAATACATGACTACTTTCGACAAATGAAATTATTTCCAGACCCAGTTGTTCTGAATAGAAAGCTCTGGTTTTTTCAAGGTCGCTCACATAAAGACAAGTTTCTTTTATTTGGGTGAACTGCATAGGAATAACGGAAGCTTTGAAGAGTAATTTAGTGAACTTAATGTAGAAAGACGGAGGGGTATCTCCCAAATTAAGTGT
>NZ_JBKKKY020000468.1:0-488 GCF_046613545.2 Aphanothece microscopica RSMan92
CATGGCTACACTATGCGTGGCGGCCGCATGCTCGAAGAGCACGATCCATGCATGCATGAACTTCTCTCCTTTATTCCTAGTCGCAGCGATTCAACAAAGTCTATCGACGAGGAATTACGGGATTTCTACAGAACGCACAGCTGGTTCAATACAGCGCGGCTAATTGGAGAAGGCGGGCGCGCCATCGATTTCTCCAAGCTGGGCCTCGGTGCCCGCAACCTGAAGGATCTCTCAGGATTGCTGCTGATGCCGGAGCCGCGTCTCGATGGCAAGATGATCGAGGACTGCCTCGACCTCTCAATCTTCCAGACCAACTTCTGGAACATGTTCGGGTCGATCTTTGCCTTCCTGCCGTGGCACAGCGCCATTGAGTTGCGCCGCTATCTGCTGCGGTTCTTCCACCTCCTGCCCACGATCGGATCGATGACGACGATCCAGCGTACACGCTACAATCAAAGGCAGGCAATAGTGGAGCCCCTGACCGAGTG
>NZ_JBKKKY020000469.1:0-488 GCF_046613545.2 Aphanothece microscopica RSMan92
CATTGCCGCCATAGAGACCGCGGTCGTTGCGCAGGAATTCCGTACCGCGGATCTCCGTCTTGAAGTTGCCCCACATGACCCGGCTGTCGCCGCGCTCGAGGCGGACATAGAATTTACCGCGCGTCGGCGCATCCTCGATGCTGACGGAGTCGTCGCCATATACGGCGTAATAATCATCCGGATCGATACGGCTGAGCAGGCTCTTCGGGTCCTTCTCGTCGAGGCCCCTGAACATGTTCTCGACCGAATCCTCGCCAGAATCCGCCGCCGCGGTGAGAAGATAGCTGCCCTTGATCTTGCCCTTCAGGTAGAAGGCGGCGCGTCCCTTGGTATAGACATCGTCGAACTCGCCAGGCTTCACATCCTCGATGCCTTTGCTGCCTCCGTTGTGGCCGACCGTCAGATCGGCGAGGCCCACATAGAACCATTCGCTCGACGGGATGTTGACGGCGCGGGTGAATCTCACCCTGCCATCCTTGCCTCCCGAG
>NZ_JBKKKY020000470.1:0-486 GCF_046613545.2 Aphanothece microscopica RSMan92
CTAAAAACCACGTCACGTCTTGGGGTCTTGAGTCTCTTCTCATAATGGGTCTTGCAAGGTAAGTGCTATCAGTCTTTATTTGGCATTACATCCGGATACGGTCCAAGGAATCGTTCACCGTTGAAGTGAATCATATGGTCCGGGTCTTCGGCAATCCATACTTCTGACTCCCATGATATCTGCGATGCAAACCTCTGCATTACACGCCGTGTTTCAAACGCTGTTACAAAGACAAGCCCAGCAGTACTACCAGCAAAAAGCTCCTTAAGCTCCTTGCGACGTTTTCCATCAACAGGGCCTGCACTGGCAACGGCCTCTATCAACAACATCCAGTTCTTGGCTTCATACCAGACGATGACGTCAGGCACCTTTGCCGCAGAATCAAGTTCAACTCCAAGTCTTCGGAGTCCTTCATCCTCCAAGTGAGTGAACTTGTTCTCGGTGTCGCCAATATAGAGGATGACGCCTCCAGGTGCAAAAGCTGGG
>NZ_JBKKKY020000471.1:0-486 GCF_046613545.2 Aphanothece microscopica RSMan92
GCATCGGCGATGAACGCCCCGAGGGCACGGCCCCTGAAGCCGTCGCGGCGCAGGCCGCCGAGCAGTTCATCGGTGGCGGCGCGAGAGTCGATGCCGTCGAGCAGTTCGCGTCGAGCCATGCCCCACCCCCTCGTCTGCAACCCTATTCGGGGCGGACGAGGAGATGGTGGGGCGGAGCGGTCAGCGCAGGGAGTGCAACGCGGTCGCTATGGCCTCGACGACATCGATCGGCAACGGCTCGCTGTGGGCGAAGTGCACCGAGTCGGTCTTCGCGCGGTAGGGCCCCACCAGGGCCTCGAAGGCGTCGTCGCCTCGGTAGACGGGGTAGAGAGCGATGTGCTTCTTCCACGCCGCGTAGTGGATGCCGTGCCGTGCATCGATCATGACCGCGGGCATGCCGTACCGAAACGCCTCGGTGGCGCCCGGAACGCACCGCAGCAGCGTCGCGCGTACCGAAACGCCTCGGTGGCGCCCGGTGCGCGCGAC
>NZ_JBKKKY020000472.1:0-486 GCF_046613545.2 Aphanothece microscopica RSMan92
CCGCTTCTTCCGCGCGCTCGGGCCGTTGCGGCTCGGCGCGCTGGCGGAGCAATCGGGCGCGCGCCTTGGCGATGGGGCGGACCCGGATGCGCTGATCGCCGACGCTGCGCCGCTGGAAACAGCCGGCCCGGACGCGATCGCCTATCTTGAAGGCGGAAAGCCGGACGCCCCCATCGCCACCCGCGCCTGCGCCGTCTTCGTGCGGGCCGGCGACGCGGCGCGCCTGCCGGACGGCGTGGCGGCCCTGATCGTGAGCCATCCCCGCGCCGCCTTCGCGCGCGCCGTGCCGGCCCTGTTCGAGGAGCGCGGCTTCACCCCCGGCGCCGGCCTGATCGACCCGACAGCGGTCCTGGAGGAGGGCGTGCGGCTTTCGCCCGGCTCCGTGATCGGGCCGGACGCCCGGATCGGGGCGGCGACCGTGATCGGCGCCAACGCCGTGATCGGGCCCGGCGTGTGCATCGGGCGCGGCGGCCGCATCGGGCCGGG
>NZ_JBKKKY020000473.1:0-485 GCF_046613545.2 Aphanothece microscopica RSMan92
CAACGTCATCGTTCTCGGAGGCGACATTACAGGATCTGTGATGACGTCGCTCTTCAAAGACAAATTCCCCGAACGGTTCTTCTCCATCGGTATCGCCGAGCAGAACGCCACCACGATTGCAGCAGGTCTTGCACTCTCGGGCAAGATTCCCTTCTTCGCTTCCTATGGCGCATTCTGTGCGCTTCGAAATGCCGACCAGCTGCGCATTTCCGTTGCCTACAACGAGGCCAACGTCAAGATCGGCGGAGGCCATGCTGGTATTTCCGTAGGCCCCGACGGTGCCACGCACCAGGTTCTGGAAGAGGTAGCCTTTCTTCGCACGTTGCCGCACATGACGATGATCGTGCCAGCCGACTTTGAAGAGGCCAAGAAGGCAACCATCGCCATGGGCGAACACGTTGGCCCTGCCTACATTCGCTTCGGTCGGTCACCCGTCCCTATGTTCACTACGCCCGACTCGCCGTTTACCCTTGGTAAAGCCAATC
>NZ_JBKKKY020000474.1:0-485 GCF_046613545.2 Aphanothece microscopica RSMan92
CAGCCTGTCGCGGTTCATCAGCCCCTGATCGGTGAGGCAGAGCCTGCCGAGACGGTCTTCGCGGTGGGGATCCACCCCGGCGTTGTAGAGCACCAGGTCGGGTTGGATCTGATCCAGCAGCTCGGGCAGGTGATCACCGACGGCCGCCAGATACTCCTGGTCTTCCAGGCCATCCGCCAGGGGAAGATCGCAATCGCTCACTTGTTTGCGCAATGGAAAATTGCTGGCGCAATGGGCTGAGAAGGTGAACACCCGTGGATCTCCGGCAAAGATCAACGCGGTGGCATCCCCCTGATGCACATCCAGATCCACCACCACCAGTCGCCCCACGCTCCCTTCCTGCAGCAGAACCCGGGCGGCGACCGCCACGTCATTGAAGATGCAGAAGCCGCTCCCCTGGTCGGGAAAGGCATGGTGGGTCCCGCCGGCCAGATGACAGGCCACCCCATGGCGCAGGGCGAGCCGCGCCGTGAGCAGGGTGCCTC
>NZ_JBKKKY020000475.1:0-484 GCF_046613545.2 Aphanothece microscopica RSMan92
GATTGAAAGCCCCGCCTGCCCGGCGGGGCTTTTTCCTGCGCCGCATTGCCCCATGGCCCCGATTTGCCTAGCCTTTCCGGGCACCCGCCACCCGCAAGCACACAGGACCGCCCATGAAAACCTCTCATGCCGCCTTGGTCGCCGTCCTGTCCCTTGCGCTGCCCGCCGCCGCCGAAAGCCTTGAGAACATCGGCACGATGCACGCCACCTTCGACGGCGAGGTGATCACCCAGACTACCGTCCGCTTTGGCCAGGGCGACGAACAGGGTGCCACCGCCGAATTCGGCGCGGGCTTCGGCAGCACCGACCTGTCGATCTATGGCGGCGACGTCGGGCGACAGCTGTCCATCGAGCTGATGTTCCCCGGCGACGCCCCCGGCCCCGCGTCCGCGCCGATGCTGACGGCGATCAACTGGTTCCCCAAGGGCATGTCCGACCACTGGTCCAGCGAAGAGGCGCCCGCGCCCCCCGCCATCACCTTTTC
>NZ_JBKKKY020000476.1:0-484 GCF_046613545.2 Aphanothece microscopica RSMan92
CCGTTCTCAAGTGCGGCCACCTTGCGGGCATCGCGATCCACACAGGTCACCTCATAACCGAAGTCCGAGAAGCAGGCGGCCGAGACCAGGCCCACATAACCTGCGCCGATGACCGTGATCTTCATGAAGCTGTCCTTGTCGTATGGTGACGTGAGCCCGGGTGCGAATGCGATAGCTGTTTAGACGGTTCCAGCGAGGGATGGAATGGGCCGATGCAGCCCCGGCGTGCAGGCTTCGTGCAGTAGCAGGCGCTCACACCTCATCGCTTCCGGAAAAATGCCTGAAGCCGGAACCTTATGTTCGGCCGGGCCTTACGAACCACACTGGTGAGAGAGAGGCCGGCAGCCCGAGCGAGGGCCAAGAGGACCAGATCGAAAATGGATCGTTCCGGAGAATTCGTGATGGCCCATGGCCGACGCGGCGGGCAGGGATACCAGCGGCAGCCCTTGCCTGGGCTTCGCCCCGGCGTGCACGAAGTGATCGG
>NZ_JBKKKY020000477.1:0-484 GCF_046613545.2 Aphanothece microscopica RSMan92
AGGGTATGGTTGGCGTCGAGCAGTGCTTTGGTGCGCTCTGCCACCCGCGACTCCAACGACTCCGACGCTTCTTTGTGCTCCTGGATATCCGTAGTGGTGCCATACCATTTCAGAATATTCCCTTCCGGGTCTTTCATCGGGGTGCCCCGTACCAGAAACCAGCGGTAGGTACCGTCATATCGTCTCAGGCGGTACTCTACCTGGTAATTATCTCCGGTTTTCATGGCACTGGTCCATGCTTTTACAACGTGGTCCAGATCATCAGGGTGCAGGGCCTGTATCCAGCCATCTCCCTTTGACTCGTCAAAGGTCAGTCCGGTATATTGCAGCCATCCCTGGTTAAAGAAGTTAGACGTTCCGTCGGGATCTGTGGCCCATACGAGTTGGGGCATGGTGTCCATCACAAACTGTAATTCCTGGTAGAGGTCGTTCAGCTCTTTGTTTTTGATTTGAAGCTGCTGCTCTGATTGTTTTTTGTCAGTGA
>NZ_JBKKKY020000478.1:0-483 GCF_046613545.2 Aphanothece microscopica RSMan92
CATCAAAGGAGCTACCCTCGGTAGTATGTACACTCCTCCCGGTACCAACGGCGTGGTGCAGTTTCCGGGTACCCGGGGCGGCGCGGAGTGGGGCGGCCCCTCCTTCGATCCCAAAACGGGTATACTTTACGTAAACGCTAATGAAGTACCCTTGCTGTTAAAAATGAAACAAGTGCCGGCTACCCCAAAAGAAGAGTCTACCCTTACTGCCCGGGGAGCCAAACTATACACCCTCAATAATTGCGGAATGTGCCACGGGGCCGACCGGGCCGGTAGTGATGTGTACCCCTCGCTGCAAAATATTGGTAAGCGACGTACCAAAGCGGAGCTATCGGCAGTACTTACCCACGGGAAAGGACAAATGCCTGCCTATCAGGCCATAACGGGCAAAGACAAAGATGCTCTTCTGGCTTTCTTAGGAGATGAAAACCGTTTGGACCAGTCCCCGCAACCAGGCTCCGACGATACCTCGCCCCGCTACGT
>NZ_JBKKKY020000479.1:0-483 GCF_046613545.2 Aphanothece microscopica RSMan92
CCAGTAGGTGCCGCCCGAGGGGGAGGTCTGTTCGCTGAGCGCGCGGTCGGCGTTCGGCAGGCCGAAGAGCAGGAGCAGCAGCAGATCGTTGCTGACCCAGGGGTCGTCGTACCAGAAGGTATGCGAGGTGGCGGGGGTGTTGGGCATGTCCTCGGGCCGGATCTGGAGGATGGTCATGCCGAGGTCGGAGGAGGCGCCGAGGAGCCAGCGCGCGGCGTCGGGCGAGAGTTCGCGGAGATCGGGCCGGCCGGCGCGCGAGGCGCGGTTAATCGTCTGGGCGAGGCGCAGCGCGCTGTCGCCGAGGTTGACGGCGGTGGTGACGCGTTGGGCCAAGGGCGCGTAGGCGGCGAGGTCGTCGACGAAGCGGCGGAAGTCGGCGTCCGGAGCGGCGTGGTAGACCTCGCCCAGACGGGCATCGGGGGTCTGGGCCGCGAGGAGGGCGAGGCCGGCGCTGCCGACGGTGCCGCCGGCGCTGTAGGTCAT
>NZ_JBKKKY020000480.1:0-482 GCF_046613545.2 Aphanothece microscopica RSMan92
GGCGGTTCTGGTGCGCACCTCCAACCCCGGCGCGCGGGACTTTCAGGATCTGGATGCGGGCGGCGCACCGGTCTGGGCCCGCGTGGCCGAAGCGCTCCAGCCCGCGATGGACCGGCTGCGCGGGCTGGCCGGGTTCTCCTCGCTGATGATCGTGGCCGGCGCCACCTGGCCGCAGGAGGCGCGCACCCTGCGCGCGCTCCTGGGGCAGGCGCTGTTTCTGGTGCCGGGCTATGGCGCGCAGGGCGGGGCGGCGGGCGATGCAGTGGCGGGCTTCGTGGCGGGGCCGGCCGGTCTGGAGGGCGGGCTCGTCAGTTCCTCGCGCGCCATCCTCTATCCGCCGGGCGCGCATGATACCGCCGCAGGCTGGGAGCAGGCATTCGACAGCGCGCTTGCCGCCGCGATTGCGGAGCTGTCCGCCGCCGTCCGCTCCGCCTAGAAGCCGCCGCCGTCGAACGGTTCCAGCGCGCAGCCGAAGCCGGGCG
>NZ_JBKKKY020000481.1:0-481 GCF_046613545.2 Aphanothece microscopica RSMan92
CGCTGGTCGGGCAGCTTGAGGTCGCGCAAGGGGTCTCTCCCATCCGGGTCGGCCCTGATGTAATCCGCAATGCGCCCGCGTGCAACGCAACCCGGTGTCGCGCCGCGCGCAAGGCTTGATCCGCGTCAAGGACGCCGGCGCCGCGCCCATGGCATCGGCGGACATCGAAGGACGGAGCCGCGGATGACCCTTGCCGAGATGACGCTTGCGCTGCTGGTGCTGCTGGCCACGCCGGGCCCCACGAACACGCTGGTCGCGCTGGCGGGGGCGGAACGGGGCTGGCGGGGCGCGCTGCGGCTGATCCCGGCGGAACTGGCGGCCTATCTGGCGGTCACGGTGCCGCTGGCGCTGGCGGGGGCGGCGGCCATGGCGGCGGTGCCTGGCCTGCGCGGCGGCGTCACCCTGGCGGCGGCGGCCTGGGTCGCATGGCTGGCGGTGGCGATGTGGCGGCTGCCCGCGGATGCGGCGGACCGCGGCGGGG
>NZ_JBKKKY020000482.1:0-480 GCF_046613545.2 Aphanothece microscopica RSMan92
CCTTCGCCGACGGCGCGGGAAAGCCCCTGAAGCTCAGCGACTGGAAAGGCCGTGTGGTGCTGATCAACCTCTGGGCCACCTGGTGCGCCCCGTGCCGGAAGGAAATGCCGGATCTGGCCAAGCTCCAGACGGAGCTGGGCTCCGGCGAGTTCGAGGTGGTGGCGATCAGCGTCGACCGGAAGGGGGCGGAAGCCTCCTCCGCCTTCCTGAAGGAGACGGGGTCGGACGCGTTGAAGCTCTATGTGGAGCCGACCACCAGGATCGTCGGCGAGTTGCAATCCGCGGGGCTTCCCGCCACCATATTGGTGGACCGCCAGGGGCGCGAGGTCGGCCGGCTGCTGGGTCCCGCCCATTGGGCGGCGCCTGAGGCCTTTGCCCTCGTCAGGGCCGCGCTCGAACAGAAATAGAGCGCACCGTTCCCCCTCCTGGCGTCATCCCGGCGCAGGCCGGGATCCAGCCTTCGGTTCACAATGAGGGGAG
>NZ_JBKKKY020000483.1:0-480 GCF_046613545.2 Aphanothece microscopica RSMan92
GCGCAGGCCTGCACCGGACCATCCTGCTGGCCTATCCGCAGGCCGATGTGATCATCCACAAGGACGTGGCACGCACCTAGGGCGCGTCGCGTGGTCACCTTTGCGCGATCCTGCGGCGGGACGCCGCGCTGCACCCTATGTCGGGCGCAGGATGCAAGCGAAGGGGGGCGCCATGCGCCGGGGCATGACCCGACAGGGCCGCGGGGCGGCGAAACCGTGCCGGATCGCGCAGGGATCGCTTGACCTCGGGGAAGGCTGGTGCGGTTATGGGGCGGCCCGGTCTGTCCGGGCACCATCGGCCGCGGCGGGGGCGGAACCGCACCCCCGGCGATGCGCGCAACCGGCGCGTGGCCGTCTTGCAGGAACGCTGCCGGGACAAGGGTGCAGACCATGACGACGGCCTCAGGGCACGCAAGGCTTCGCGCACGGACCCCGGCCCCCCGCACCCGCGGGGCTGCGGCATGACCCGCTTTGCCTCCC
>NZ_JBKKKY020000484.1:0-480 GCF_046613545.2 Aphanothece microscopica RSMan92
CCCGCATGTGGCGGTGGCGGCGGTCCCAGTCCAGTCGTTGCAGCACCTGCGCGCCCACGGGCGGCAGGGTCAGCGGCTCGGCCGCCACCAGCGCGACGCTGCCACCCTCGGCCTTGACCGCCGTGGCGACGGGCAGGCGCCCGCCGTCCCAGTCCAGCCAGCCGCTGTCGCCCGGCTGGCCGCCGCCGGTGGCATAGAACACTGTTCGGTCCAGCACGATACCCCCTTCGGGCGTATGGGACAGCACGGTGGCGGGTGCCTCGGCCAGGTAGGGGTCGGCGCGGAACAGCAGTTCGGTCATCGGTCAGCCTTCCTTGCGATCGGGGTCGGCGTCGCCTTCATCATCGGCGTCGTCCGGCGGCGGCGGTTCGCGGTGCATCGGGGCAGCAGGCGGCGGCGGAGTTGCAGCCGCCTTGCGCGCCGGCTTGCGCCCGCCGGGACCCGAGGGCGGCGGCATCAGCGCCTCGGAGTTCAGAATCC
>NZ_JBKKKY020000485.1:0-479 GCF_046613545.2 Aphanothece microscopica RSMan92
CACCATTATAATCCTGCTTCCCATACTTTTCAGAACGGCCCGTATTATCTGGATCAATATTTTCGTGAAATACGATCCTGAAAAAGGAAAAGAAGCGCGACTTAAAAAGGCAGAAACTGCTACCTCATAATCCCTCGGTAAGGTCATAAGGCAGAAACTCATCTACCTCCTGCCCATAGCGGTGTAAGTCGCGGATGATACTGGAACTTATGGGCGCCAACTGCGGGGAAGTAATCAGGAAAACTGTTTCTATTTCCTCGTATACAAATCGATTTACCTGAGAAATACCATTTTCATACTCGAAGTCAGTGGTATTTCTTAACCCTCTCAACAGAAAGCGCGCTCCTACCTCCCGGGCGATCCGGGCAGTAAGGTCATCGTAGCTGATCACCCGCACATTAGGCTCCTTTTCAAAGGTTTTTTCGATGTGAAATTTCATCACATCCAGCGAAAAGTATCGTTTTTTATTGGCGTTTCTT
>NZ_JBKKKY020000486.1:0-479 GCF_046613545.2 Aphanothece microscopica RSMan92
GCTGGCCCGGTCGGAGGCGAGGAAGGTGATGGCGTTGGCGATGTCCTCCGCGCTGCCCGTGCGGCCGAGCGGTATCTGTCCGAGGGCGTCGTTGCGCACGCTGTCCGGCGCCGCGGCGTGCTTGCTGCCCCAATCCACCCAGCCGGGGCAGACCGCGTTGACGGTGATGCCGAGCGGCCCGACTTCCCGCGCCAGCCCGCGCACATAGCCCTGCAGCGCCGCCTTCGCGCCCGCATAGGTGGGGGAGGGCGACATGAAGGCCTTGCCGCTGCGGCCCACGATGCTGCTGACCGCGATGATGCGCCCCGATTTCCGCGCCCGCATCCCCGGCAGCGCCGCGCGCGACAGCGCCACGAAGCCCTTCACGTTGATGTCGAAGACGCGCTGGTATTCGGCGTCCGTGATCTCGTGCATCGGCACGCGCGTGCCCGCGCCGGCATTGCTGACGACGATATCGATGCGCCCGAATTCGTCGGTCG
>NZ_JBKKKY020000487.1:0-479 GCF_046613545.2 Aphanothece microscopica RSMan92
GGCCTCCCTGGTCAGGAGGTGGGCGCCGCGCCGCGCCAGCAGCGCGGCCAGCAGGGCGACGATGCGCCGGGCCAGCAGCACGCCGCCCTGGGCCATGTGGAAGGCGGCGGCGATGCCCCCGGCGGCCAGGAAGGGCCAGCGCGCGGCGATGGCGGCGGGGTCGATCTCCGTCACCGCATGGCCGTCGGCCCGCAGCGCGGCCCGGCTTTCCGCCAGCCAGCCACCCGGCGCCGCCGCGAGGGCGAGCACGCCGGAGCGGACATAGGGCCGTTCCCCGGCGTCGCGGAACAGCAGGTCCCAGGCGGCGAAGGCGGGGTCGATCATCCGCATGTAGCCATGCTGGTCGCCATAGGCGTGGCGGATCAGCCGGTGGTCGTCCACGGAACTGCCGCGGGGGTTCGGCACCGCCGCACGCTCGACGATGGTCACGCGGAACCCCGCCCGGTCCAGTGCCCAGGCGGCGGAGAGGCCCATGATGC
>NZ_JBKKKY020000488.1:0-478 GCF_046613545.2 Aphanothece microscopica RSMan92
GGCCCGGGCACGGTCCATCGCGGCGTCGGGCTCGTCGACCATGAAATTGGGTCCGTCCACCTGATTGGCGCCTTGCTCGACCAGGGCGTCCAGCACCGTTCCCACCGCATCCAGGCGGCGTATCTTCACGGTTACGGTGTTCTGCGCCTGGTAGCCGGCGATGCGCGGCCGGGTGTTGGCTTCTGAGACATATTGCGGCTGGAGGCTGAGCCCGCTCGTCTGAATGTCACGCTCGGCGATGCCAGCCGCGCGCAATGCGGCAAACACGGCGGTCATCCGCCGGGCGTTTTCTTCCATCGCCGTCCTTGCAGATCGATTGGTCGTCACGACGCCTGCCGAGACCGTTGCAACGTCTGGCGCCAGCTTCAGAACGGACTCAGCCGACAGCGACACCGTGGTGGGCTGGGCTGGCGCTGGACAGCATGGGGCGTGCCCCGGCGCGGCTGTCTGGGCGGCAAGCGGGCTGGCGACAAGACAG
>NZ_JBKKKY020000489.1:0-478 GCF_046613545.2 Aphanothece microscopica RSMan92
GGACTTCACCTCCTATGAGGACGCCCGCGACGCAGCGCCGGCAGCCCCCATCCCCGATCAGTCGAGCGGGGCCGACATGCTCTATTCCTCCGGCACCACCGGCAAGCCGAAGGGCATCCGCACGCCGCTTTCGGGCGCGCCGATCGATGCGCCCAATCCGCTCCAGATGATGGCGCAGATGGTGTTCGGCATTCAGGAAAGCGCGATCTATCTCTCGCCCGCGCCGCTCTATCATGCCGCGCCGCTGCGCTGGTGCATGAGCGTGCACAAGATCGGCGGCACGGTCGTGTGCATGGAGAAGTTCGAGCCGGAGGCCTATCTCGCCGCCGTCCAGCGCTACCGCGTGACCGACAGCCAGCTCGTGCCCACAATGTTCGTGCGCATGCTGAAGCTGCCCGAAGCGGTGCGCGCCGCCTATGACGTGTCATCGCTGAAGATGGCGGTGCATGCCGCCGCGCCCTGCCCGGTGGCGGTGAAG
>NZ_JBKKKY020000490.1:0-477 GCF_046613545.2 Aphanothece microscopica RSMan92
CACGGGCGATTTGGTCAGCCCCACGCGGCGGGCCAGTTCCGTCGCGCTGATGCGGCCATCGACCGACAGGATGCGCAGGATCGCGCGGTCGTATCGGTCAAGGTCGGGCCGGTCGTTCGGCATGTCCGGGGGCCTTTCTTCGGGCGATCCGCCTGCCATCGGGCACAGATCGGGACAAACGGCTTTGAGTTTCGCGATATCATGGGCCAAACAGAGGAATCCGTCCATGCCCCATGCCGATGCCCCCCGCGACCCCTGGACCGTGATCGAAGGCGGCGCGCTGGCGCCCGAAGGGCCGCTGCTGGCCGCGCTGGTCGCGCAGGCGGGGCTGGATGCCGCCGCCCGCGCGCGCATCGTGGACCATGCCGCGGGTCTGGTGTCGCGCATCCGCCAGGGCGGCAGGCCGGGCCTGATGGAGGTGTTCCTGGCCGAATACGGCCTGTCCACCGACGAAGGCATCGCGCTGATGTGCCTGGC
>NZ_JBKKKY020000491.1:0-476 GCF_046613545.2 Aphanothece microscopica RSMan92
ATGTATCATCGTGGAGCTCGTTGGTGGCCCAGCTGCGATTTCCAGAGTGGAGTGCCATCCTACGGAGGGATGTTTGGATAACGGCACTAACGATGATGGCCATTGCCAGCGTCGAGTCGCTTCTGTCGATCGAGGCCGTGGACCGCATGGACCCTGAACGGCGGATCAGCGACCCCAATGCCGAGCTCCGTGCCCAAGGTATAGGGAATATTGTGAGCGGTCTTCTGGGTGGCTTGCCGATAACGAGTGTTATCGTACGCTCGTCGGCCAACGTCTATGGTGGCGGACGCACGCGGTTGGCGTCCATGGTCCACGGCCTACTGCTACTGCTCAGCATCGTGCTTATTCCAAGCTATCTGAATGCCATTCCTTTGGCATGTCTTGCCTCCATTCTCCTTGTTGTTGGATATCGCCTTTCGTCCATTACGATCATTCGATCCATGCTCCGCGAAGGGCCAGCCCAGTTGATTCCTTTT
>NZ_JBKKKY020000492.1:0-476 GCF_046613545.2 Aphanothece microscopica RSMan92
CTCACCGGGGGCAGGGGGCATCGGCGCCGGATACCGCGACCAGCGTGCCATGGGCGAGAAGCTGGGCCGCGGTGGCGTCCGTCATCACCTGGGTGGCGCCGCCAGGTTCGTCGAACCAGGGCGCGGCGGGGCCGACGCGGGCCAGCAGCGGCGCGGTGACGCGGTAGGCGTGGTAGGGCAGGGCGGCGCAGATGCCCGGCAGGGCGCGGGCGCGGAAGGCGGCGCCGCGCGGGCTGAAGAAGCGGCCGGTCTCGGCGCCGAAGCGGTCCAGCAGCATCCCCTCGGGCAGCACGATGAAGGTCGCGCGTTCGGCGAAGCCATTGTCGGGCGGCCAGCGATAGCCGCCCGGCCCAAGCCATTCGCGTGCCAGGTCGGGGCGCGCGCCAGGCGGCAGGGGCGGGGCCGGCGCGCAGGCGCCGAGGGCGAGGAGGACCAGTAGGGCGATGCGATTCATGCACGCGACTCCGCGACGCGCG
>NZ_JBKKKY020000493.1:0-476 GCF_046613545.2 Aphanothece microscopica RSMan92
GTCGACCCTGCTACAGACGAAACGAGTAGGCTGGCTGAAATACCTGCATCTGGTGGCAACTGCAGCTGGTAGGATCCTCCGTATGGTGACGGCACGATCATGACCGTATCCATAGCACCACCGGTCGTGTCGATGAGACTTAGCCTTTGAGCGCGTTGCGTTTGTGCAACAAGCATCATTCCGCTGCCAAGCAAGAAGGTCAGAAATATGATCAGTCGCGTCATTGGTGCTCTTTCCGGGTTCTCGGGATATACATACCAGGTCATATCGTCTTCCAGTGCTCGTCAGGCAGGTGCAACCCACAACGGTGCACCTGCCTGTGAGCGTCAGTCATCGTCGTTAGGGATTGATGGTCCAATGGATGATATCGGAAGGATCGGCAGGGCCAGGGAGCATGACGGTGAAGGATCCTACACCGGCAGCACCAGGTGTGATGGAGCTGATGTATGCACCACCGCCGACGCTGCTGACGTGCG
>NZ_JBKKKY020000494.1:0-475 GCF_046613545.2 Aphanothece microscopica RSMan92
CCGTAGCGGAGACGGTAGACCGTGTCGGTGGGGGTGAAGTCGAGCGCCAGGACCTCGGCGCACCGGCAGACTCCCTCGATCGAGCGGATCAGCAGCAGCTGCCCGGGCTCGAGCGGGTCGTGGACGGCGATCCGGTCGTGCGGGACGTCGAGTCCGTCGTACGCCCGCAGGTCGCCCTCGGTGAGGGGGACGTCGGCGATGATCATGAGTGCTCCGGCGGAAGGAAGGGGATTCCCCTCCACCATCGACCCGCTCGGGCCGGCATCCGAGCACGTGGGCGAATCCTTCAGGCCGTCTTCAGCACGTCGGGACCTTGGTCCCGGTGGGTGACACGGGTCACTAGAACGTGTTCTCATTCGGCCATGACGATCCGCGTGGTGCAGTGGGCGACCGGTGGCGTGGGCAAGGCGGCGATCGAAGCCGTCCTCGCCCACCCCGACCTCGAGCTGGTGGGGGTGTGGGTGCACTCGGCGTC
>NZ_JBKKKY020000495.1:0-474 GCF_046613545.2 Aphanothece microscopica RSMan92
CTGATTCCCTTCCAATGCCCCTCGGTAAAGGGCATGACCGAGCGGATCATCGTCAGGTAGCGATCGAGCAGACCGTCAGCGTAGAGGTAGTCGAGATACGGAGATCGAAAACCTGGAGAGACGTGAACGTGCTGGTCGAACTCCTCGACCACGTCGTCAAACCCGAAAGCTTGAATATCGGTTACCCAGTCGTCAGAGTTCATGGGCGCGCTCGAGGCGTCCAGTTCTTTGCTTCCCAGGTAGTGCGTCTTGCCGATATTCGCTGTGTGATAACCGACCGCCTGTAACGACTTCATGAACGTTGGCCACTCTGCGTCGAAGTCACCGTCAAAGTTGCGTACCAGTCCGTGGTCCGTGGGGTATTGGCCGGTGATGAGCGAGGCCCGTGACGGTTGGCACACGGGGCTCTGCGCCCACGCTTTTGTGAAGTGAGTTCCGCGCTCGGCGAGACGCCGCAGATTCGGTGTCGAGAAC
>NZ_JBKKKY020000496.1:0-473 GCF_046613545.2 Aphanothece microscopica RSMan92
TCCTGACAATTCCGTATTGGGCCTGAAAGTCATTCCGCCAGCTATTTTTATCTTTTTTATATTCACCCAGGGCGTTCAGGTAGATACCGAAAGCCACGGAGCTTACTGCTCCACCCGTCCAGTTGGAACTAAAACTACCCTGATTAAGGTTAGCCCCAAACTCTGTCTTCTTTTTCCAGTAAGAAGTGTCCTTAGGCATTTCATTTTGAGCAAGCAGGGTTGAAGCAGAAATTACCACTGCCAGAATAGTGAGTGTCTTGTGTTTTTTCATTCTTTAAAATGTTTAGGTGAGAGGAGCATTAAAATATTTCAACTTTCTTTGACTGGAATAACTGCATGGGTAAGATCACGGTGGTATCTTCACTTTGAATTGTTACCGATACATTATCTATACGGGTGATGGTGCCTTTCACATCATCAAGCTTCACAACTTGCCCTTCCTTGAATTTATTACGGCTGTAAATAGACCCCAG
>NZ_JBKKKY020000497.1:0-473 GCF_046613545.2 Aphanothece microscopica RSMan92
CCCCAGGTTCCCCGCGCGGACGTCGCGCAGCGCCCGCACCACCTCTTCCGCGATCTCTCGCAGAAACCCTTCCGTCGCCTCCAGAAGATCGACCGGCGACCGGTCCTCGCCGGAGAATTGGATCGTCATGCCCGCGGTCCCGCCTCCGATGCCCCAGGGCAGAGGGCATGAAAAAAGCGGCGCCGGGTTGCCCCGGGCCGCTTGCCCACCTCTGCCATCATGCCCCAAGTCCTACCCTGGACCGGCCGCAAAGTCAAGCGGAAAATCCAGCACGATCAAGGGCTTGTGCGCGCGCCGCGGTAACCTTCCGTTAACCGCTCACTCCGACTGCACGCCCGTCACGCCGTCGGTCTGCCCCTGCTCGGCGCGCTCGCGCTCGATCACGCGCCACCGCGCCACCGCCTCGTTGTGCTCGGCCAGCGTGCGCGAGAACGTGTGCCCCCCCGTGCCGTCCGCCACGAAGAACAGGTATT
>NZ_JBKKKY020000498.1:0-472 GCF_046613545.2 Aphanothece microscopica RSMan92
GAACGGGCGCTGATCCTGGCGCTGGGGATGCTGATCCTGGTGGCGGAGCTGGTCAACAGCGCCATCGAGGAGGTGGTGGACTACATCAGCACCGACCGCGACCCGCGCGCCAAGCGGGCCAAGGACATGGGGTCGGCCGCCGTGGCGGTGACGGCGCTGGCGGGCGGCCTGGCCTGGGTGGTCATCCTGACCGGCTGACGCGGCGACGGTGCGCGGCATAGAGCAAGGGAGCCGCGACGCGGTCATAGAGGAAGGTCGCGGCGGGCCGGATCACCGGCAGGCCGGTGACCTGCGCGGCCCAGCGCATCCCCGGCATGGCGGCCCACAGCGCGCGGAACGCGGGCAGGCCCGACAGGATTTCGCCCCGGTGCCAGACGTGCAGCCGCCGTGCCGCCGCGTCGGGATCAAGCCCCCAGTCCTGCGCGCGGTCCAGCGTGTCGAAGCGGATCGGCAGCCCCTGCGCCAGCGCGCG
>NZ_JBKKKY020000499.1:0-471 GCF_046613545.2 Aphanothece microscopica RSMan92
CCAAGATCTAAAGTGCAAGGTTATCTTGATATGGCCAAGGAGTACTTCGAGTCGAAACTAATTTGAAGGATATTGTCCCGAGATGGCTTGGGAGTAAAGTAGTGAATCGGGCCCTAGGAATATCCGTATTCTAAACTCATTTTGGGCACTCGTCAACAATCGCCATAGTATGCAGATGTTGTCTGATCTGGATCGCGATTGAAGTGCTATCTTTTGTGCTAGCGTGCCCTCACGTCTGCAATAGTGATCAGTATTGCTGAATTCGCTGATCATTGTAATGGTTTACGCCTTATAGCTACCCGTTGCGCTGGTCATAGGCAGCTCACATTCAACCTGTTGAGGAAAGCGGCAGGAATGAAGTAACAACTTGACTGCTTCTGTGCAGCGATGTACACAAACTGCATAATGACGGACTCCTTGGTGTTTGCTCCGATCGCACGATCGTGGTGCGTCTGCGAACGCGGGAGCTGT
>NZ_JBKKKY020000500.1:0-471 GCF_046613545.2 Aphanothece microscopica RSMan92
GACATGGACGGCTCGCTTCTGGGCATGGACTACCTCGGCCGCTTCCGGATCGAGATCGCGGGCGACCGCATGGTGCTGCACCGCTGACTTGCGCGCGCCGCCGCACCTGCCCTAGCCTGCCCCCGAGGGTCAGGTGAAGGGTGCGTCGGGAATCATGGGACATTACGCGAAACGCGGCTACGCCCCGGTCCTGCCCCCCACCCTCGAACGGCTGATCGCGGACGACCCCGACGACGACGATTGGCTGTCCACCCGCGAACTCAAGGCCGCGATGGCCAAGCGCCCCAGGTTCGACCCCGGCATCCGCGACGCGCTGGAAGATCAGGACCGCCGCGCGAACCGCATCACCACGGTCGCAGGCCCCGGCAACATGCCGATGGTCGTCGCGATCTGCGGGTCCTGCGGCGCGCCCGGCGCGCTGGAAAACATGCACCTCGGCCACCGCGAGACCTGGGCCGCCTACGTGGCCGA
>NZ_JBKKKY020000501.1:0-471 GCF_046613545.2 Aphanothece microscopica RSMan92
ACCGCCGGCTCTGCGTCAGCAGGACGACACGAACTGGCTTTTGTGGGAACGTCTGGCAAGGGGGCGCAAGCACTTCGGCCGACCATCGGCATTCAATACTGATCCGGCAAAGTCTGCTTGGGTGACATTTACCGTGACTACGCATGGTCCGGCATTTCCCGAGATGATGGAGAAGCTGACCGGTTCCGTGGCAGGTCGCGGAGGTCTCATCACGCTCACCGATTCGCCCTGGCTCATGACCATCAATAGCTTTCACCATCCGCATTTCATCGACCAGCCTTCTGACGTCAATCTATGGTGGGGCTATGGACTTTACGTGAATAGGCCAGGTGCCTTTGTTCGAAAAGTCATGCCAGACTGCAGCGGTGCCGAGATCCTGACCGAGGTCGCGGGTCAACTTGGCTTGACCGATCGGCTATCCGAAATTCTTACTACCACGAAGTGCATCCCCTGCCTGCTGCCTTATGCGGG
>NZ_JBKKKY020000502.1:0-470 GCF_046613545.2 Aphanothece microscopica RSMan92
ATCTCGAGAAGGGCGCGGTCAAGGTCCATGGCGGAGAGCCTAGACCGATTCGCTTTCCCAAAGTTAAGTGGCCCGTTCGTACCGGCAGGGTACGAACGGGCCCATGGCCTTCACGACTCGGGACGGCGACAGGAGCCATGCGGGCCAATGCGAAACGCGTGAATTCGATTGCGTCGTTCAACGCGGCGGGAGGAGAGTTGTTCCAGTGCTTTTCGAAAATCGCCCAACCCAACCAACTGCCCGATGCCCAGAAAACTGACAGCCAAAACCGGCTGCAACGGGGGCGATCCGTGGCCATTTGACGGCCAAAAAGATTTTGCGGCCGCCCTAATGTGCTGCAGTCTACCTCCGGCGCTCAGCCCGGGCCGAGGGAGCAGGCCAGAGGGTCTTTGCCGTGGTGTCCTGACGCTCCGTAAGGAACAGGGACAACCCCCGGGTGAGACCATCGGCGAAATCGCGCATGGCGGTGA
>NZ_JBKKKY020000503.1:0-470 GCF_046613545.2 Aphanothece microscopica RSMan92
GTAACAAGATATTTTCGAATACCAAGAAAGCGGCGCTTCCCGATAGGGGAGGCGCCGCTTTTTGTAAATACAGGGTAGATTTAAGCTATTCAAGTAGTACTCACCTTCCCGTCAGTTTGAGAAATTCCATAAAAATGCGCTCTAAAATACGTAGCTCATCGGTGATGATCTCGCCCGTGGCAAGCATACCATTGCGAAACTGAATTCTGCGGTGAGACGAGGTACGGAGGCCATCAGGGAATTGTACGCTCACCATAAAAGTACTATCCCGGGAGAATTCCGAGATGCTTTGCACTTGCCCACGCAATGTGCCAAACTCTTGAAATGGATAGCTGGGTAGCTTGACGATCACTTTCTGCCCCACTTTGAGTTTGCCGAAGTTCTGCTGACCAACGTACATCTCTCCTTTGAAAGCACCCCGCTCCGACAAAACATAAAACAGGTCCTGCCCGGCTTTGATGGCCTGCCCC
>NZ_JBKKKY020000504.1:0-469 GCF_046613545.2 Aphanothece microscopica RSMan92
CACTTGGTCTGACTTGAACGATCCATTCAGGTGGACGTGACTGGCTGATCTTCGCAATCCAGCGGCATGACGATTTCAAATTGGCAACGACACTCCAACCAAGCCAAGACTTGGTGTGCGCCAGGATCTTGCGGATGTTATGGCCGAAGGCGGAAAGGGCGGCAAAGAGGGCGGCTCCGATGGTGCGGGATTGCAGGGCAGGGGACATTCCGCCTAGCGTTCGACGCGGTGGAAAGCAAAAGGCAAGAGCGGGGTTGGCAGAGTGAGCGCGGATGCAGCAGTCGAACGCATGGCGACCGAAATCGTGTCGGACATCACGGCGGGGCGAGCGTTCCGCCTGTTTGCGGGGGTCGATGCGGATGGGATCCATGGGGCGTCAATGGATCATGCCTATGTGGTGCAGGATGCGGTCACGGCCTTGCGCGGGGGATCAGCGGCCGTCGGAGGCTACAAGCTTGCCTTCAATTCC
>NZ_JBKKKY020000505.1:0-469 GCF_046613545.2 Aphanothece microscopica RSMan92
CACTTTTCGGGTGCACACTACCCTTACGGTTTCCACCGCCTCGCATTCGGGGCCGATGATTACCGCAACGCGGTTTCCGCTTTAGAAAGCGAATTGCCGCTCAATCTGAAGGAGACGCCCGATCGCATCGACGAAACCTATCGAGACGGCGAGGACCGAGAGTTGCTGGTCCGCTACAAGCGGATCATCCAGCATTTGTTTCATGCCGGCGACTTCGAGCGCATTTTCCAACTCTATCTCGACGGCATTGATCATTTCCTGACCAGCCGTTTCGACGTCTTCATGCAGAATTTGTCGCGGCGGCTGAGGGGCCGAAATGTGCTCTTCGTCATCTTCGGCGACCATGGCGAACACTGGAGCCCGGACAGCTACGGCCATCACAATTCGATGCGCGAAGGCGTGCTGCGGGTGCCGATGCTCTTCATCGGACCGGGGATCAAGCCAGGTCGGGAGATCACATCTCGCATTC
>NZ_JBKKKY020000506.1:0-469 GCF_046613545.2 Aphanothece microscopica RSMan92
TCTTCATCGTGCCGTCGGGGCTGAGCATCAGGCTGTAGGGGGTCGAGAGCGCACCCGGCATATGCCCGCCGCGCAGACCTGCCCTTGGTTCGGGCTCCAGGCCATGGAATCGCGCGGCTGGGCGTGCATCCAGCACCTGCGCCGTGCCTTGCTCGACGATGGCGCGCATCTGGTCCAGATCGCGCACCAGATGGGCCTGCCGGCGCGGCGTGAAATGGCGCTCGCGCGGCTGGGAGGGCATGTCCTCCACCGCCCGGCCCTCGGCGACCCATTTCGGCAAGCCGCCGTCGAGAACCATGACATCGCCATGGCCGAAAACGCGAAACATCCACCAGACCCGCGCGGCCGAAAACACGCCGGCCTGATCATAGATGACGAGCCGCGTTCCATCCCCCAGGCCCAGCTTGCGCACCCGCGAGGAGAACTTCTCCGCACTGGGCAGCATATGCGGCAAGGGCGTTGAATCGTC
>NZ_JBKKKY020000507.1:0-468 GCF_046613545.2 Aphanothece microscopica RSMan92
CGGTCACCGCCGGAAAACCGGTGGTTCTCGAAAGCGATGGTGTGAGCGCTGATAGGTCTGCCGCTTCTGACGAAGGCGTCGAGATCGTAGACAAACTGCTGCGTCGGATTGGTGAGGTTGTCGCCCTCACATGGCTCGTAGCCGGTCCGCACTCCGGCCGTTTCGATCTTTCCCATGATCGCAACAGAAACCGGCCGCCCGAATGCATCATGGCGAGCAGCGCTCCAGTTGCCGTTGATGTCGCGAACCATGCGCGGCGCCAGCAGGCGATAGTCATTGATGGCGCGCACCGCCTGCCCAGCCGGATTGGTGACCGACACGCCGAGCAGATCGTAACGATCATGTTCCACCCAGCTCGTGCGCCCGGCAATGTCCGTAGACGAAACCGGCAGATGGAAGTTCGATGCGGGATCATCTGCGAAACCGGGTGTGGCCGAAAATGTCCACCACTGGTCCGGGTCTGCGTTG
>NZ_JBKKKY020000508.1:0-468 GCF_046613545.2 Aphanothece microscopica RSMan92
CAGAAGATGATCAAGCGGGCAATCAGCGTAGAGGCTCTCGAAGAAGGTAAGCCCGAACAAATGGGTGGCAAGAATGTGCGAATGGTGATAACCATGAAGTCCGGCCTTTCGAAAGAAGAAGCCAAAAAAATCACAACGCTCATCAAGGATGCCAAGTTGAAGGTGACGGCACAAATTCAGGATGAGAAAGTGCGCGTTACTGGCAAGAGCAAGGATGACCTTCAGGCTGCCATCACTCTCGTAAAGAGTGGCAATCTTGGTTTTCCCGTTCAAGTTGAAAACCTGCGTTGATCACGCTGGGTGCAAATCCTTACCGACTCTTTATCGTGGAGAACTGACTGTGGATCTGTTTCAGAAGTGTGTAGAATTCACACGTGCCGATGATGTCAAGGCTCTTGGCCTGTATCCCTACTTCCGCCCCGTCGAAGAAAACGAAGGTCCGGTCGTTATGCTCGAAGGCCGCCGTGT
>NZ_JBKKKY020000509.1:0-468 GCF_046613545.2 Aphanothece microscopica RSMan92
GCCAAAACGTCGCTATAGAGGGAAAGCAAGTCCGATCCTGCACGTAATCCAACACGTAGGCGTTCTGTCAGTTGCGACGCATTCAGGATAGTGTAGGGATCGGATGAGTTCCGAATGGCTGTCAGCAGCCAGCGGTGTGCGTCGGACGACTTCCGTTGGGCTTCGAACGCCATCGACAGGCCTAAGGCGGAACGAGCATCCTTAGGGTTGTTGGCAAAAGCACGCTGAAAAGCGCGTTCGGCGTCCGAAAAGCGGTTTGAAAGCAGGAGTGACCAACCATCGGTATCCTGGGCGGGAACAATGCCGTAGCTCAGAAGGAGCACGAGAGAAGCGCAGAGAAGCCTTGCGTAAGAAAAGGTTGTCATGCGTGTGCGGTAGTGTGTTGTTGCTTTTGCTATGTTGCGGCGAAACGGCCACAATCTACCGAAACCGCCATGTTTACCGTAACATCTCTCCTCGTCCCAACGG
>NZ_JBKKKY020000510.1:0-468 GCF_046613545.2 Aphanothece microscopica RSMan92
CAAACGTGGCGCCCGCCGTCACTGCAATTATCCAGACTCCTATGGCGACGAGTTTCAGCAATGCTTGCTACCCTCAACCCCGAGGCGATCGGTTGCGTGAATATGTTCCATCGGATTCCGCGTCGCGGAGTCCACTGATGATGATGTCACTCATCTCGCCCACAGCACCAATATGCAGCTTGAGCAGCGCGGCATTGGTGCGCAGTGCCGCCGACAATCTCTCCAGCAGGCCCCTGCACGCCTCGGCCGCCTCGCGGGGGTCCTCTGAACGCTGGGCCGCCATGACTTCGCGCAAGATCTGGTTTTCCCGGTCGGTGAATCCGGCGTGGCACAAGACGTCATGTCTACCGAGGGCGGCGTTCTCTTCCTCGATCACGTCGATGAGTTTCAGCAGAGAAGGCCTCAGCACGGTTCCTGGTTCAGTGCGATAGCCCGACGCGTTGCCCGACATGGACGTGCTCCCTCCGA
>NZ_JBKKKY020000511.1:0-468 GCF_046613545.2 Aphanothece microscopica RSMan92
TGCTGGTCATGCGGTAGGGGCCCGGAAAGGTCATCACCACATTGGGGGCAAGGAACGTGGCCGCAAGGTCCAGATCGCGCGCCTCCATCGCCTGCAGATACCGCAGGACGCTGTCGGCCGCATCGGGCAGCGCCGGTGCGCCGGTGCGGTGTTCGCCGCCGCGCATGTAATTGGTGGCGGGCATGTCGTTCAGGATGACGGTCACGGCATCCGGCGATGCGGGGATCACGCTGCGCACCGCGTCGGTCAGCGCGCGACCCAACCGTGTCTTCACGGTCGCGTCATAGCCTTCGAGGATCTGGACGGTAACGATGGGCATGCGCCTCTCCCGAATCTGAGTTGTATTATTTTTAATACTGGTTTCGTTGTTGCGGCAATACATTTAGTTGCGCAGGCATGGGACATCATGATTGTATTGCGATCATTGGGGGCAGGGTCCCCGCCCGGGACGAAGGGTTGCGGCATGGC
>NZ_JBKKKY020000512.1:0-467 GCF_046613545.2 Aphanothece microscopica RSMan92
GCGGACTGGCCCGAACTGCCCTCAGGCAAGACCGACCTGCGTGCGCTGGAGGCCGACCTGCCGTGACCGATGCCTATGTGATCGCCGCCCGCCGCAGCCCTGTCTGCCCCGGCAACGGGGCGCTGGCCGCGCTGGACTTTGACGCGCTGGCCGCGCCGGTGATCCGCGCGGCGCTGTCCGATGCGGGCATCGCGCCGGAGGAGGTAGATGAGCTTGTGCTTGCAAATGCTCTTGGTGCCGGGGGAAATCCTGCGCGCATCGCGGCCCTGGCGGCGGGGCTGCCCTCGCATGTGGCGGGGCTGAGCATCGACCGTCAATGTGCAGGCGGCCTTGATGCGCTGGCCGTGGCGCGGGCGCTGGTGCTGTCGGGGCAGGCGCGGGTCGTGGTGGCGGGGGGCGCCGAAAGCTGGTCGCGCCGCCCCCATCGCGCGCATCGCGGCCCCGCGGGGCCTGTGCCCTATGAACAG
>NZ_JBKKKY020000513.1:0-466 GCF_046613545.2 Aphanothece microscopica RSMan92
CTTCCGTACCGGACGCGGCCGATATGACAAATCGCGAGCTGGCTGCATACAATACGTCAACGAACATCTTCGAACGAGTAACCGTAGCCGAGGCTTTGGGTGGAACACCCGTGGTGTATGGCGGAGCACCGCAAACGACGCTTGGCACTGGAGCAACGCGTCTGTTCGACGTTGCCTATAGTGGTACGGTGACCGGTGCGGCGGCAGGTGCTAGGATTCGGTCCAACGGTATCGACGCCAATGCCAGTGCGACGGGGCTTACCGTGGAAGCAACATCCAATGGCGTAGGGTCGTCCGTTGGTTTGTCCGTATCAGCATCCGGTGGAACATCCAACATCGCACTCGCTGTGGTCGCTGGTAATTCATCGTTCCCTGCTGGCGCAACCGTCACCAATGCGGGCAATAGTACGTTTGGCGGTACCACAGTATACACGCCGGTCGTGGTACCGAATATCGATGGTAGTGC
>NZ_JBKKKY020000514.1:0-465 GCF_046613545.2 Aphanothece microscopica RSMan92
TTCGGGTGCGAGTATAAATTGTTTTGTAGTTTGCATGGGAAAGGGATTTATCCTTTAACGGCTGCAAATTTACACAAAAACATGGCTAAATTTTGGTGTATTGGTAGGCCCACCAGATCAGGACCAACTGTATAGGTAGCCTGCCCCAACGAATCAGCGGAGAAATGCTCTCAAATTTAGCATCATATGCCATATAAAGGTTGGCGGGGAAAACCGCAATAAGTAGTAAAATTACTCCCCAGGCAGCCCAAATCCGAAAAGCGGGAATAAAAAGCAAGATCCCGAGTACTACCTCCGCAATACCTGATATAAGCACAAGTGCGGGCGGGTTTGGTAAATAAGGAGGAACAATTTTCAGAAAAAAACGGGGCTGAACAAAGTGCATTATGCCGGCCACGATATACATTATACCCATCAGGTAAACACTCATGCAAAGTAAGGGTTAGAGGTAAAAGGGGTTGCTTT
>NZ_JBKKKY020000515.1:0-465 GCF_046613545.2 Aphanothece microscopica RSMan92
GACGGCACCCGAGCGATGCAGTTTCGCCAGCACCTGCCCCGCGCGCGCCGGAGCACCAGAGCGGCTGCGGAAAGCCTCCGGCGACATGGTGACGGCGCCCGCGATGAAGCGGGTGACCATGATACCCGTGACAGGATCGGCATGCAGGACCTCCGGGCTCACCCCAGCGCGCGCGGCTTCCTGCGCGGCCACGGCTTCGTTGCGGCGGTCGATATATTCCTCCGTGCCAGCTCCTGGCAGCCTGAGGCAGAGATCGCCGGCGCGGTAGACGCGATTGGTGAGGCCGCCCAGCCGGGCGACGGGTTCCTGCGCTGCGAGGCCCGGAATGCCGGACAGAATTCTCGTGACGTCCGCGAGATCCTCGCTCATGCCTTGAGCCTTTCCATTCTGGGATCATAGAGGCAGCGGGGGCCGCGTGTTGCGTCATGGCGCGTGCCGAAGGCCTCGATCACGAAGTGCTTTTGT
>NZ_JBKKKY020000516.1:0-465 GCF_046613545.2 Aphanothece microscopica RSMan92
TCGTGACCAGGATCAGGAGGCTGCGCACCCAGTCCAGCGCATCGAGGCCATCGGCCGCGCCGAACTGCAGGAACAGAAGGAACGCCCCCGCCGCCGCCACGATGGAAAAGGTCAGCGCCACGCTGCGCACGATCCGCGTCTGGCGCGCATCGAAGGGCATCGCCGGGGGCGCGAGGGGCAGGCCGTCGGTCGTGTCCAGCGCCTGCTTGGGCATCGCCAGCGGAGCCTGCGGCGCGCGCCCCAGCCGTTCGGCCAGGGCATCGACGTCGAAATCCTGCGGATCGGGTCGGTCCAGCATCAGCCGTTCACCCACTGGTACAGCCAGGTTTCCGTCAGTTTGCGGTCAAAGCCCGCCAGATGTGCCGACATCTCGACCGTCTCGCCCTCGGGCAGACGGATATCCAGCACCAGACGCCATATATCGGCGGTTTCGATCTTTTCCAGCGACTGACTTGCAATCTCGCC
>NZ_JBKKKY020000517.1:0-465 GCF_046613545.2 Aphanothece microscopica RSMan92
CACCGTGATCCTGGACACCTCGACCGCCGAGGACATGGCGCTGGAGGACCGTCAGGCGCTGGTCGATCCGCGCGGGCTGTGGCGCGCCCGGATCATGCCCGGCACGGGCGAGGTGGATGCGCCGCGGATGCTGTCGGCCACGGCGGGCGGGCTGTCGGTGTTCTACGGCACCGCCTCGGGCGAACTGACGGTCGAGATGAAGCTGCCCCGCAAGGCGCCCGATGCGCGGTACTACGGGCTGTTCAGCTTTGCCTTTGCCGCGGCGCTGATCCAGGCCGACGTGGTGACGCCCGCCGCGATTTCGCGGCTGATCACCGCGGCCGATCCGGGGGTCGAGGCGCGGCGCGCCTGGACCTATGTGTTCTCCACCACCGACGCCGATCACGCGCTGGTGGCCGAGGGGGCCCCGCCCGAGGATCCTGGCCAGACGCGCGGCATCATCCGCATCCTGGACCCCGCCCCCAC
>NZ_JBKKKY020000518.1:0-464 GCF_046613545.2 Aphanothece microscopica RSMan92
TCCTGTCCTTCATGCTGTCGGGTATTTTTATGCCGATTCTTTCCATGCTGGCCGGGGAGTACACCTCCATTGAAGGCTATGACTTCCTGCTGGGGCATTTTGTGTGGCCCGCATCCAACGTTCACTGGGGGGGCTTGCTGGCTCTGGGAATCATCGCCATGATTGGTCAGTATCTGCTCACTATCGCCTTTACCTACGATAAGGCCGGTCGCATTGCTTCGGTGGGCTATTCCAATATTATCTTTTCCGGACTTCTTGGTCTTTGGCTGGGTGATCCTTTCCCTGGCACGCTCACCCTCATCGGCATGGCACTGATCATCGGGGGCGGAGTGTTGGTATCACTGAGGGCCCCCAAAAAAGACTAAACACTCCCGGATAGTTGGCAAATCACCACCTGGCTCAGCGTTATATTTTGTATATTGGGTATACTATCTGAATAACCTCTCTACCGTAACGTAAACAAT
>NZ_JBKKKY020000519.1:0-464 GCF_046613545.2 Aphanothece microscopica RSMan92
CGAGAGGAACTACTCCGTTGCCTACCGTCAACCCTAACGTCCCCGCCGCCTCGAGCGCCTGGACCCAGCGCACCGCGCCCGTCGCTGCGTCAAGCGCCGTCACCCGGCCAAATCCTGTCGTCACATAGACCGTCGCCCCGTCCGTCGCGATCCCGCCGCCCGAACCGTCGCTCGGGTCATCGGCGGGCGGCGTCAGGTCGGCGCGCCACAGCACCGCACCCCCCGTCGAGGTCGCCTGCACCTGCGCCTGCGAATCGAGCGTGAAGACCCGCCCCCCGGCGATGACCGGATCGGCGGTGATCCGCACGCGCCGCCCGTTGCCCGCGCCGATATCGACCGAAAAGAGCAGCGCCAGCGTGCCGCCCAGCGCCGGATGCGCAATCTGGTGCGAAGGTCCGCCGCCGCGATGCGTCCAGTCGGCGTTGAGTTGCGCAGGCGGCAGCGCGATCGGCTCTGCCCTGTTC
>NZ_JBKKKY020000520.1:0-464 GCF_046613545.2 Aphanothece microscopica RSMan92
TGATGCGGTGCCTCTCCTTCAGCACATCGTCCTGCTTCATCTCGCCAGCGCCGACGGCGCGCTGCAGGAGCAGCCAGGAGGCGAGCTGCATCAGCCGCGTGGTGAGGCGCATGCTCTCCGTCGCGTAGGCCACCGCGCCATGCCGGTCGAGCAGGCGCGCATCCTGCCGGCCCGGCCCGTCGAGATAGTTCGCGGTTTCCTCGACGAGGCCCATCCCCTCTCGGAAGACTTTGTCGAACTGTTCGGACGCGGTGAAGCGCGACAGGAAGTCGACCGTGATGGACGATGTTTCGGCTGAAGACATGGTGGCGGAATCCTTGAGCTCATTCTTGCGATCGAGCGGACGGTCAAGCCGATAATGACCATGGTTTCGGCCATGGTCAATGACGTGCCCCGTTCCGCACGGCCTTCCCGGAGCAAGACTGATGCCAGCGCCAGTCAAAAAAAGCCGCGCGAGGTGCGCG
>NZ_JBKKKY020000521.1:0-463 GCF_046613545.2 Aphanothece microscopica RSMan92
ACGATGTCGTTGAGGTTGCCGGCGACGGTCACCTCGTTCACCGGGAAGGCGCGCGCGCCGCCCTCGAACCAGAAGCCCGAAACGCCCACCGAATAATCGCCGGTATTGGGATTGTAGGACGGGGAGAACATCTCCTGCACCACCAGGCCCGCGCCGGCGTCCGCCATCAGGCCCGCCATATCCTGCGCGCCGGGAAGAAGCGTCAGATTGGCCGGCCCCATGCCGGGCGCCGTTCCATGTCCGGGCGTGGCGTTGCCGGTGGTTTCCAGCCCCAGCTGCCGGGCGGCGGCGCTATTGAGCAGCCAACCGGTCAGGACGCCATCCTCGATCACCGCGCGCCGGGCCCCGGCCACGCCTTCCCCGTCAAACGGATGGGAGCCCCAGCCGCGCGGTGCAAAGGGATCGTCCACGATGGAAACGCCGCGCGCGAACACCTGCGCGTCCATCCTGTCCTTCAGGAAGC
>NZ_JBKKKY020000522.1:0-462 GCF_046613545.2 Aphanothece microscopica RSMan92
GCGGGTTTCGCGGCACCGGCCGCGGCGGGTTTCGCGGCGGGGGCGGCCTTGGCCCCGGGTCTGGACGCGGCCGCCCCGCGAGGGGGCTGGCCGGCTGCGCCTGCGGCGCGGGGGGCGGGGGCCTTTGCGGCCTCGAGCGGTTCTTCCAGCCCCAGCTGGTCGCGCAGGACACGGGGGCGCACCTCCTCGACCCCGCCGGGGGGCAGCTCGCCCAGCCGGAAGGGGCCATAGGCGATGCGGATCAGGCGGTTGACCGTCAGCCCCAGCGCCGTCATGGCGCGCCGGATCTCGCGGTTCTTGCCTTCGCGCAGGCCCACGGTGACCCAGGCGTTGGCGCCCTGATGGCGGTCGAGCACCACCGACATGGGCTGGAACCGTTCGCCGTCGACGGTGATGCCCTGACGCAGCGGGTCCAGATCGGGGTCGGTCGGGTTGCCCTTGATACGGACGCGATACTTGCGC
>NZ_JBKKKY020000523.1:0-462 GCF_046613545.2 Aphanothece microscopica RSMan92
CTACTACCGGACCGAGGGGCTGCATCGCGTGGGCGCGGCCTATCAGGGGCAGACGATCTATACCGCCCAGCAGATCGAGGATGTGGTGGCCTATCTTTCGGGGCTGACCGCGCCATGAGGGCGGTTCTGGTCCTGTGCCTGCTGGCGCTGCCCGTTGGGGCGCAGGAACCGGCGCCGGTGTCGGGCTACGACTTCCTCGATCCCGCCACGCGGCAGTTGCAGGATGACGATTTCCTGAACCCCGGTTTCTTTGCCGTGGAACGGGGTGCTGCGCTGTGGGCGCGGGCGGAAGGCGCGACGGGCAAGTCCTGTGCCGATTGCCACGGCGCTGCCGCCGACAGCATGCGCGGGGTGGCCGCGCGCTATCCGGCGGTCGATGCGGCGACCGGCGCGCTGATGAACCTCGAGGCGCGGATCAACGACGAACGCACGCGCCGGATGCAGGCCGAGCCGCTGGCGCTG
>NZ_JBKKKY020000524.1:0-459 GCF_046613545.2 Aphanothece microscopica RSMan92
TGCCTCGGCTGGAAGGTCCATGAACGGTCACTTTGCTACTCGTTTCCTGGATGATTCGGGCGCAATGGTGCCGCAGTCGACGCGGTATAACGTTTCTGCCGACGTTTCTCCAACCGGATCTCAAATGCCACGTCTGGTGGGCCTAGCCTATGCCAGTGTGTTGTATCGTGAGCTGGAAGAACTGCATGCACTGACGCATTTCTCGAACAAGGGAAATGAGGTTGCCTTTGGAACCATCGGCAATGCTTCCTGTGCAGAAGGAATGTTCTGGGAGTCTATTAATGCTCTTGGCGTTCTCCGTGCACCTGCTGTGGTGTCGATTTGGGACGACGGTTACGGAATTTCCGTTCCGAATGAGTACCAAGTGACGAAGAGTAACGTTGGCGAGCTGCTTCAAGGCTTTCAACGTAGGCCTGGGACACGCGATGGCTTTGACGTCCACGTGGTGCGCGGCTGGGA
>NZ_JBKKKY020000525.1:0-458 GCF_046613545.2 Aphanothece microscopica RSMan92
GCGCTGCCTGTGGGGGTGCCGGTGGCGCAGATGCCCGCGCAGCGGTTCGCGGGGTTGCTGATTGCGGCGGGCATCGTGGTGCCGGTGGTGCTGCGCGGGGTGGAGGTGGGGTTCCTGCCGGTGCTGGTGGCGGATTACCTGATGCTGCACATGGCGCTGTACGGCTTCGTGATCCTGGAGGCCACGCGGCGGCTGGGCGTCTGGCGCTGGCGGCGGCCCGACGGGGGGGACCTGCGGGTGGTGCTGGTGACGGCGGCCTTTGGCATCGCGGGGTTCGGCTATGCGCTGAACGAATTCGTGGCGAACTTCTGGCCCGCGGGGCCGCGCTGGCCGGTGGTGGCGGCGATGTGCCTGGGGGCGGTGCCGTTCCTGATGGCGGATGCGGTGCTGACCGATGGCGGGCGCACGCCGATCGCACGGCGGATCGTGGTGCGGTCGGTGGCGATCCTGTCGCTGGG
>NZ_JBKKKY020000526.1:0-458 GCF_046613545.2 Aphanothece microscopica RSMan92
ATGCGGGCGGCTGGGCATGGATGCGCGCGATGAGCTCGCTCTGAAGCGCCGCGTTGGCGGCCTGGACGAGACTTTCCAGCGCCTCGCCCCCCTGCCGCAGCAGCGGGCCATGCGGAGGCAGCACCTGTTGCCGAAAGGCCGGAGTGCCCGTCATGTCGTCGTCGTTCGAAGGCTGCATCAGCTTCTGAAAGTCACAGATCATGGACATTCCTCTAGCTAAGCGTGCAACCTTTAACAGGTTGTTAGCGCGCGCGGCTGAGGCATGGGCCGATCAGTGTGTCAGGAGGCGGCCTTGCTGATGAAGCATTTCACGCCCCGGGACTTGAGACGGGAGCATTCCCTGTTCGCCTCGCCCTGGTTGTCGTAGCCGACGAGACGCACGCGGTAGAACACGCCCTTGGTGCCGAGATCGGCGCGGACGACGACGGGTTCCTTTCCGGAGAGCGCCTTGTGGCGGG
>NZ_JBKKKY020000527.1:0-458 GCF_046613545.2 Aphanothece microscopica RSMan92
GGACTCGAACCGTGCGCGCACGATCAGCCTGGAAACCGGCATCCAGAACGGCCCGCTTGCAGTCCTGATCATCACCCTGACCTTCACCGGGACGATGCAGCAGGACATCCTGTTCATTCCGATCCTTTACAGCCTGTTTATCGTGATCACCTCGTCCCTGATCACGATCTGGTATCGCCGCAGGTCGACCGCCGAAAGCGTGGCCCGCAATGCAGCGAAGGTGCGGGGGGCGAGTTAGGGTCAGGATGGCTGGACGACATTCGGCCACGAACGACGACGTCGGCTGACGGCGTGGTGCGCGGAGGATGCGGCGCACCGGCAAGCGTTTGCATCGGGCTGCCTGCATGCGTGGGAAGCCGGATCGCAGGCGCGCACCGGCATCGGGCGCTGGATCACCTTCCATAACCACCAGCAGCCCCACGCTGCCCATGGCGGTCAACCGCCCGCCGTGGTGTGTT
>NZ_JBKKKY020000528.1:0-458 GCF_046613545.2 Aphanothece microscopica RSMan92
CCTGCGGATCGCATGGCCCGCGCTGCGCCTGCACCTGCCCGCCTGCCGCCCCGCCAACCCGGCCCCCCGCATGACGCGGGCCGAAGTCGAACGCGTCTTCGCCGCCGACCTGATCAGCCATACCCGATCGCTGCGCGCCGCGGCACGCCAGTCCCGCTGATACTCCGCAACCGCCCCATCGGCCCGCGCCGGAACGCCGGGCCAACAGCCACCGCATGGCCCCGCGTGCCCTGCGCCTTGCATCATATGTCCGAGAAAATCACGCCAAGCTGGCAGCCCGTAGGGGAGTCGAACCCCTCTTCCCAGGTTGAAAACCTGGTGTCCTAACCGATAGACGAACGGGCCGCGCTTGGCGTGGGCGGGTATTTAGCCGGGCACCGGGTGACTCGCAAGGGGTAAAATCCCCTTTGTTGCGGCCATCTGCGGACGGCCGTCGGCGCGGCCTGCGGCATGGCGCA
>NZ_JBKKKY020000529.1:0-456 GCF_046613545.2 Aphanothece microscopica RSMan92
CTCCCCAAAACTTCACTACCAACCTCGTCACGAGCGGCGGTAGTATTCGCCTTGCTTCCCTGACCGGAGCCCAGACTTTTACCACCAGCGGGGGGAGTATCAAAGTACGCGAACTGCGGGGTACTATCCAGGGACGCACCTCTGGCGGTAGTATCGAGGCTATCGACTGCGCCGACGAGGTAGAGCTGGTGACGAGCGGCGGTAGTATTAAAGCCGAAGGGATGACGGGGATGGTTCGCCTCAAAACCTCCGGCGGCAGCATTACACTAGCCCGCCTGGATGGGACCATCGAGGCCAGAACCAGCGGGGGAGGTATCCGCGCCGATCGGGTTCGGGGCGAGCTCGACGCCAGTACCTCCGGTGGTTCTATCCGGATGCAAAATCTGGCCGCCAGTGTGAAGGCACGTACCAGCGCCGGCAGCATCGAGGCTGATTTCGATTCACTGGGAGAGTTTG
>NZ_JBKKKY020000530.1:0-455 GCF_046613545.2 Aphanothece microscopica RSMan92
CCCTGTCACCGGCGACCGGGTGGAGTTTTTGACCTCGCCGCTTTCCGGTGACCGCGGTCCGCTTGTGTTCCGCACGACCCTTGCGCCGCGCGCGAAGGGCAGCCCGCTTGACCTGCACCGCACCATGGCCGAGACCTTTGCAGTCGAGCGGGGCGGCTTCAGCCTGCTTCTGCCGGACGGGAACATCCGGGCGATGGAGGCGGGCGACACCGTCGAGGTTCCAGCGGGCGCCACCCATGGCTTTCGCAACGACACGGATTCCGAGACGCGCTTTCTCACCACGGCCACGCCGGGCGAGGGCTTCGAGCGCTTCCTGCGGGTCATGTTCGCCCTGGCGGAACACGGGCACACGACGCGAGACGGCCTGCCGACCGATCCGCGTGCGCTCGCGCTTACGCTGGTCTACGCCGATCTCGTGCTGGCTGGCGCGCCCCGCGCCGTTCAGTCCGCCCTTG
>NZ_JBKKKY020000531.1:0-455 GCF_046613545.2 Aphanothece microscopica RSMan92
CCCTCTCGGGAGCCATCGCCATCGGCTACCGCAGCAACGCCTCCGGCTCAGCGGCGACAGCCCTTGGTGACCAGGCCAGGGCGGCTGGAGCAGGCGCTACCGCCACCGGTTTCCTGGCCAATGCCACAGGAGAGAGCACCACGGCCTTGGGGCGCAACGCCAAGGCCAGCGGAACCGCCGCGACCGCCGTCGGAACAGCCTCCATCGCCGACGGTGAAAGCGCCACGGCCCTCGGGCGCAGCGCCAATGCCACCGGAACCTCCGCGACCGCCGTCGGGGTTGATGCCCTGGCCTCAGGGCAACAGGCGACGGCACTGGGTCCTCGCGCCAATGCCACCGGAACCGCCGCGACTGCCGTCGGGTTGAACGCCCGGGCTTCAGGTATCGCCGCCACAGCCCTCGGAGAAGCCTCCATCGCCGACGGTGAAAGCGCCACGGCCCTCGGGCGCAGCGCC
>NZ_JBKKKY020000532.1:0-454 GCF_046613545.2 Aphanothece microscopica RSMan92
GGCGGAACGGAGGGCACAAATAAGGAAACATAGGCTCCGATACCGGCGGCGATGGCCGGAGGGGCAAACAAGAACTCGATGTTCTGAGCCATACCCGCCAGAAATCCGCCCCGCTCGCCCATGGCCCGGCTGGCATAGTCGAAGGCTCCGCCGGCTTTGGGAATTGCACAGGCCAATTCAGCGTAGCTGAGCGTAAAGCAAAGGTACATGACAATGACCATTACGGTTGCCACGGCCATACCCAGAGTACCACCCTGTTCCAGTCCAAGGTTCCAGCCAAAGTACATACCAGAAATAACGTAGCCTACCCCCAGGCCCCATAGCAAGGTAGGGGTGAGGGTCTTTTGCAGTTGATCACCGGATGAGGACATAGTGGTTTGGGGTTGCGGGATGGAAGGTTGAGTTTTAATTATTTCTTAAACAACAAAGCCTTGATGGGTTGAATGCGGGTAAT
>NZ_JBKKKY020000533.1:0-454 GCF_046613545.2 Aphanothece microscopica RSMan92
ACCGGCATGGGCCGGCGTTGGGTGTTGCGGTTCTGGCCAGCCAGTCGGCAGGCACGGCGTTGGGATACCCGGAATCGATCCTCCAGAACCATGACGGCTCTGCGACGACGTTCCGGGCTCAGAAGTTTCCCTCGGCCAGCTCCTTGAGCATGGCCTTATCGAGCTCTGCATCGGCCAGCAGTCGCTTGAGGCGGGTGTTCTCCTGCTCCAGCTCCTTGAGGCGTTTGGCCTCTGTTGCTTTCATCCCCCCGTACAGCTGCTGCCAGCGGTGGTACGTGGGAGCCGACACCTCCAGGGTCCTGCACACGTCGGCGACGGTCTGGCCCTGGTTGAGGAGCTGCTCAGCCGTGCGCAGCTTGCGGATGATCTGCTCGGGGGTGTGACGCTTGCGTTTCATGGGGCTTCTCCTGGCCAAGTCTGGCCGGTCGGGAAGCTCTCATAAGGACTGGTTCAG
>NZ_JBKKKY020000534.1:0-451 GCF_046613545.2 Aphanothece microscopica RSMan92
GACACGCTGGCGGTGGCGGCGAATCTGCTGGGCGGCTTCGCGGTTCAGCGCGTGGGCCAGCCCGACTTCACCGTGGACACGCTGACCGGCATCGAGAACCTGCGCGGCGGCGCGGGCGACGATTTCCTCCTCGGCGACAACAACGCCAACCGTCTGGAAGGCTTGGGGGGCGGCGACAATCTCTGGGGCTTCGGCGGCAACGACACGCTGATCGGGGGCGAAGGCAACGACATCATCGTGGGCGGGGACGACGCCGACTCGCTGGAGAGTGGGCTGGGGCAGGACTGGCTCTATGGCCAGGGCGGAGCCGACACGCTGCTCGCCACGGACGCCACCGCCAACGCCTTCAACGTGCTGGTGGGCGGGGACGGCAACGACACGCTGATCGGCGGGCCCACTGGCTTCGACTACTTCTACGGCGGCGACGGAGCCACGGGCGGGGGCAACGACA
>NZ_JBKKKY020000535.1:0-451 GCF_046613545.2 Aphanothece microscopica RSMan92
GGCCGCACTGGGCCGGGTAACGGCGGTGCACAACCACGGCGCGGGCGACGTGCTGGAGATCGCCCAGCCCGGGGGCAAGGTGCTGCTTCTGCCCTTTACCCGCGCGGCCGTGCCGACGGTCGACCTGACCGCGGGCCGCATCGTCGCCGACCCGCCCGAGGAACTGGACTGATCGTCGCCTCTGGACGACGCCTGCGCGCTCTGCCAGCCTGCAAGGCGGCGGGGCGTAACGGGTGCGCAGGGTGAAAAGGCGGTTGCTGATCCTGAAACTGGCGGCGGCGCTGCTCTATGCGGGGCCGCTGGTGGCGGGCCCGGGCGGGCAGGGCTGGGCCGTGGTGCCGGCCTTCGTGCTGGTGTTCCTGCTGTGGCAGGTGGTGATGCGGCCCGCCGACTGGCGCCGCACGCCGCTGGAATGGGCGCAGGCACGGGTTCTGGCGGCGGCGCTGCTGCG
>NZ_JBKKKY020000536.1:0-450 GCF_046613545.2 Aphanothece microscopica RSMan92
GTAAGTGTAGAAACATCTCATGCGCGGCCGAATATAGCACGCTTCGTTTCGTTGGTTTGTATGTAATTCTACTGTGGTGTACCACGATGACAATCAGAACTTCCAGAACGATAGGTGTAGTATTCTGCGTGCTTTACGATTGCCAGGCCCGTTGGAATGAATCGTCAATGAGTTTTGTGTTCACCCACATTTTTTTCTGCGCGTTCGGCAAGCGAATTGAAGATCGTTGTCACACACGATGTATCACCGTACGTTGCTACAGATTCTACAACGTGTCCATATGAAACAACCTTGTTTCCGTTCGCCCGGTGCTAAAGCGCACGATCGTGCTCACGCCACGGTTCTTCACTGAAAACACCGCCATTGTTCCTTGTAGCTCGTTAGTGATATCCGGTGGCGTTTGAAGGCCAGCGCGGGACTCTTCCCTAGCGTTTGGTACCATACCTAGTG
>NZ_JBKKKY020000537.1:0-450 GCF_046613545.2 Aphanothece microscopica RSMan92
CTTCGGTCTCAGGTGATTGGCGTTATGGATGGTCCAGCAGGACAGCCAGAGTAGGCTGCGGTGGACATCCTGCAGGGAGTCAAGTTCGGCCATGCGCGATTCCCCTCTTTGACGTTCGGAAGGATGCGGAGAGGATAAAGCGGATATCGGGCATTTTCTTGCCTGATTGCGCTCATTCTGCTACTTTCTCACATAATTCATGCAACCAATGACCCGTTAGTGGATGTTTCATGCAGACCCTTCATGACACAGACATCCGCATTCTTCGCGCGATGCAGAGCGATGGCGAGCTGACGGTGGCCGAAATCGCGGAACGGGTGGGCATATCCCAATCGGCCTGTTCGCGGCGGATCGCCAATCTGCAGGCCGAAGGCGTCATCCGCGGACGGCAGACTGTGCTTGATGCCAAGAAACTCGGCTACGGCACGCTCATCATCGTGAGGATCAAAC
>NZ_JBKKKY020000538.1:0-449 GCF_046613545.2 Aphanothece microscopica RSMan92
CCACTGCGTTTCCGCAGCTTCCTTCTCAGGTGACTTTCCCAGATCTCAGATCCGGTTCGCTCCCAGCACCGGCACGCGCTTTCCTGCAGAGAATCTCTCGTGAGAAGACACCCCCTGCTCGCGTGGCAGCACCAGTCGCTTGTTTCTTTTGACGGGACCTCACACCTTCACTGCTCGTTCGTCACGTCCATCCCCACAACAGCGGTCTCACCACCAGGCAGCTCCAGCCTCTCAGCCTTCGCCCACTCAGCAGCTCCTCCCCTGTTCCAGGAACCCCGTGACGCAGTGAAAGCGTCAGTTCCTAAACGTTTCGGTTGTCCAGGTTCTGCCTCCTCCACCCCGGTTCCCCGGAGCTCTCGGTGGCCGTCGCCTCCCGGCGACCCAGAAAACTTACAACACCGTTCGGCTCGCGCCTCCTGATCCCGTAAGCCCCGCTAACCCCTCAGCTT
>NZ_JBKKKY020000539.1:0-449 GCF_046613545.2 Aphanothece microscopica RSMan92
GAAGTTGGCGCCCGCGTCCTGCAACCGGATCGGGTGGCCCGTCACGCGCGACAGCCGCCCCAGCAGCGACGCCACGCGCACCCGTTCGGTCGCGCGCCGGCTTTCGGGCACCGAGGCGCCAAAGCGCAGCGCCACGCGCACCGGGTCCTGCCAGCGGCGCAGGATGCTGGGCGTCTCGCGCGCCACATAGCCGCCGGGGCCGCGCTGGAATTCATCGTAGAGCGCGATGCGGACAAAGGCCTCGGACAGCATGCGCGCGGTGAAGGGCGCGTCGGGGATGCCCGGATCGGTGCGCATCAGCCCGCGATCCAGAAACCCCGCCTGCAGGTCGCGGTAATAGGCGGCCAGCGACAGGCTGGCGGCCGAAGGCGCCTGCGCCACGGCCGGCGGGGCGGGGGCGCGCGGCGCGGGGCCGGTGGCGGCCAGCGTGCAGGCCGACAGCACCCCGG
>NZ_JBKKKY020000540.1:0-449 GCF_046613545.2 Aphanothece microscopica RSMan92
CGAAGATCGCGCCGGATGTGCGGGCGCTGCTGGCCAGCCATCCGGTGGCCGATAGCGGCCAGGAACTGGACAAGATTGCGGCGCAGACGCCGCTGATGCAGGCGAAGATCGCCGCCGCCCTCACGCGGGAGGACAGCCCGGCGCGCAACGTCTCCGCCGCGCTGGCGGAATTCGCGGGCCCCGTCGCCGGCGGCAAGGCGGCCGAGACGCAGCGCCAGCTGCAGGCGCTGATGGGCGCGTGGCGCAAGGCGGGCAAGGCCGCCCGCCGCCAGTTCCTCGGCTACCTCGCCGCCGAGGGCGAGGTCACCGCACCCGACGACGGTGACGCGGCATGACCCCCGCCGAACAACTCCTCGACTGGGCGACGCGCATCGAAGGCGAGGGCTGCCCGCACATCAGCGACCGCACGCGCGGCATCCTCGCCGACCTCGCGGGTTCGCTGCGCCGGG
>NZ_JBKKKY020000541.1:0-448 GCF_046613545.2 Aphanothece microscopica RSMan92
GTTTCGGCCACCCAGTGCCGTTCGGGGCCCGCGCCGTGCAGATGTGCGCCCTCGGCAAAGGCATGACCCGCGCGGCGGGTGCGGCGCCACCACTGGCCAGGGCGCAGGATCGCCGCGTCATGCAGCGTCATCTCGGCCGGGATGCGCCAGACCTCGCCCCCGGCGCGGATCAGGCGCAGGCAAAGCTCGGGTTCCTCGCCCGCGATCAGGCTGTCGCGATAGCCGCCCGCGGCCATCAGCGGGCCGAAGCGGAACAGCGCGTCGCCGCCGCAGGCACGGGCCTTGCCGGGCGGGGTGTTCCATTCGCGGTCGCACAGACGGTTCCAGACCGACGCCTGCGGATGACGTTCCCGGCGCCGTCCGCAGACCACGACCGCGCGGGGGTGCGCGGCAAGGGCGGCGGTGGCGGCCGACAGGAAACCCGGTTGCAGCGTGCAGTCGCCGTCGA
>NZ_JBKKKY020000542.1:0-448 GCF_046613545.2 Aphanothece microscopica RSMan92
GCGGGCGGCCAGCCTGCGCAGGTCGCGGGCCTGTCGGTGCTGGTGGGCCGGTCGACCGTGGCGTCGCAGGACAGCCGGCCCGCATTCACCCAGAACGGCGGGGCGTTCTCTGCGCCGCTGCATCTGGCGCCCGGCAAGTGGCTGCTGCGGGTCGAGGCGATGGCGGCCGATGGCACGATGTTCCGCCAGCGGATCGACCTGTTCGTGAAGGGCTGACCGATGAGCCTGGCCGAAGGCATCCCCCATTCCCAGGCCAGCGCCTGCCCGGCCTGCGTCGCGGCGCCGTCCGCGCAGGATATCGCGCGGCGCGCGGCGGATGCGGGCGGCGCGCGCATCGTGCTGTCGGTGCCGGCGGTGCATTGCGCGGCCTGCATGTCCACGATCGAGGGGGGGCTGGAGGCGCTGCCCGGCGTGCGGTCGGCGCGGGTGAACCTGTCGCAGCGCCGCG
>NZ_JBKKKY020000543.1:0-446 GCF_046613545.2 Aphanothece microscopica RSMan92
CATCCCGTCCGCTCCAATTCCGCGATGCGGGAGTAAACCGTGGGCGCGGTGCCGAAACCCGGTCCCTTCACCACGTCGGACACGTGCAGCACCCTCTCCTGGGACTCCGCATCGCCAATGAAACTGAGGATCGCCCTAGAGGAAAGATCCAGCTCATCCATGCCAGTATTCGACTCGACAGCGCGAATCACGCGATTGACTCGGAATATCAGGTCTTCTTTGCGCAGCATGTAAGTTTCTCAATATTTTCGATGATGGACTGGCGCGGCTGTGCTTTGGACGTGCACCCGCAGACGATCACATTTTATGGCACGCGATATGGGAAAGATAGTGAAGAAACTGCGTTTCTGGAGTGTTTATGGAAAGGTTTACTATTCATTCAGTCAATTCCATATCCTCTTTCGTCAGATACTAAGTAGTTCTGGGTTGCAATCGAACGACATCTT
>NZ_JBKKKY020000544.1:0-446 GCF_046613545.2 Aphanothece microscopica RSMan92
CCCGCCATCATGGCGCGCTCCTCGGGTTCGATCACGCCTTCGGCATGGGCGTCGGACAGGATGGCGCGCACCTCTTCCTCGGTCACGCGGGCGCCGCCCTCGCCCGACTGGCCCAGCGCCCACAGCACCGCGCGGCCCGACCGGTCCAGCACCCAGACCACCGGCGCCGCGACCAGCGACAGGCCCAGCATCGCGGGCGCCACGCGCATCGCCAGCCCCTCGGGGTTGCGCAGCGCCAGCCGCTTGGGCACCAGTTCCCCCAGGATCAGCGACAGGTAGGTCAGCGCCACGACCACGCCCCCCACGCCCAGCGTGGCGGCCAGGTCGTCGTCCATCCCCCGCGCCTCCAGCCAGCCCGACAGGCGCAGGCCCAGCGTGGCGCCGGAAAACGCCCCCGACAGCACGCCCACCAGCGTGATGCCGATCTGCACGGTGGACAGGAACCG
>NZ_JBKKKY020000545.1:0-445 GCF_046613545.2 Aphanothece microscopica RSMan92
ATCGGGAAGGATCGCCACCTTCTGGTCCTCAAGCCGGAACCTCCAGGGCTGCGTGTTGTGCCCATTGGCGGCGAGCGTCGCCATCCGCACAAGCTCTTCGATGCGGGGAGTTTCGGTGAGAAGCCGCCGCTGTCGCTCCACCTCCTCGCGATAGCCGTCCATGCGTGGCCAGAGGCTGAATCCCGCTGCACCCATGGCGGCAAGCGAGACGCCGGTTCCGATGGCCGTTCTGCGTGAAATGAGTGCCATTTTGCGGGATCTCGGGTTGACAGCTTCGTCTGACATGGCGGTCTTCAGGCCGCTCCGCCTTGATCGCGCGCAAATGGGAGGCTGAATCTACGGTTTCTCTCGAAGCCGACAGTTCGGGTTTGAGTATGGTCGTAGAACCATATCGGCACGCATCGCGAGACAGGAATGGCTGCACAGGTGGCGGGGATCGCGTGGC
>NZ_JBKKKY020000546.1:0-445 GCF_046613545.2 Aphanothece microscopica RSMan92
CTGCAAGTGGCCGAGACCGAAGGCCAACTTCAACTGCGAGATATCCCAAGGTAGCATCATACTGGTGGGCTCTCTGAAGGGGTACAAACGAATTGGTGGCTGGGTCCAGAACTTCAAAGTTATCGTTGCTTCGCGCATCCAGCAGGGCGGGCCGTACTGAATATGATACGGCACCCGTGGCTTCGAGAAGGGGGCCCAGGAGCTGATAGTCTGCCGTGATACCCGCATACCACGCCTGCGACGTGCCATTGGTAAACGTCCCGCAGTCGATGCTACCAGCGACAATCGGAAGCTGGGTCGTGTTGTTTACCATCTGCCATCCCCCACGCACGCCAAGGAACAATGGCTGCGCAGAAAGCTGATGAGAGGCAACCAATGCACCTATCACAAACCATACACGAAGGATCATGATTACCATAGTGAACATTCGATGAGGCGATCGAAT
>NZ_JBKKKY020000547.1:0-445 GCF_046613545.2 Aphanothece microscopica RSMan92
TTCAGCGACTCTTTGGCGAGCAGCATGGCCGTCTCGGCGCCGCCACCCGCACCGATGCCCAGAATGCCGGGTGGACACCAGCCCGCCCCCAGCGTCTCGACAGTCGAGACGACCCAATCGGCGATGTCTTGGCCGGGGTCGAGCACGGCAAAGCGCGCCTTGTTCTCGGAGCCGCCGCCCTTGGCCGACACATCGACGGTGAGCTTGTCGCCCGCGACGAGCCGGACATTCACGATGGCCGGCGTGTTGTCGCCGGTGTTGCGGCGGTCGAACACGGGGTCACGCAGCATCGAGGCGCGGAGCGGATTGTCTTCGGCGAGATAGGCCTCGCGCACGGCGACATCCGCGATGTCCTGCAGGCTGCGGGTCGCATCGATGCGGGCGCCCATGCCCACTTCGAGGAAGATGTTGGCCACGCCCGTGTCCTGGCAGATCGGGCGGTGGC
>NZ_JBKKKY020000548.1:0-444 GCF_046613545.2 Aphanothece microscopica RSMan92
ACCAGGATCAGCGCCACGATCGCGCCCAGCATCTGCCGCCACAGACCGAACCGGCTGAACCCCCCCAGCAGCAGCGCCGAGAACCCGATCATCGCCGCCGCCAGCGCCAGCAGCGGCTGGGCAAAGCGGGCATGCGCCTCGGCCAGCATCGCCGCGCGCGTCGACCGCGTCTCGGCGATCAGCGTGGCCGTGGGCCACAGAAGCGCGGGCGTCCACAGCTCGTCCAGCGTGCGGCGGTCGCGCGATGCGGCGGGCAGCAGCGCCGCCAGATCATAGGTGAAGTCCTCGAACAGCGTGACCGCCATCCGCCCCGAGGCACGGTCCAGCGACTGGCTCATGCCGTCGAACATGATCAGCTTGGCCCCGAACCCCCCGCCCGGCGTGTCGTCGCGCACCACCAGCGCCCGCCGCGCGGTATGGACCATCCGCGCGCGGGTGTCGCGC
>NZ_JBKKKY020000549.1:0-444 GCF_046613545.2 Aphanothece microscopica RSMan92
CCGCCATCGGCGCGCGTGGGCGGCGTGGGCGTCAGATAGACCATCGGCGGCACCGATTCGCGGTGGCCGCGCAGCACGCCCGCCAGGTCGGCCGTCTCGACCGTGCCCTGCACGCGCACCTCGATCCCGGCCACCGGACCGCGCACCGACCAGCCCTGCACCCAGTCGCCCGCCCCGTCGCGGAAGGCCCCGCCCGGCTGGCCGTCGGTCACCGTCACCTGCCAGTCGCGCACCCTCTGCCCGTCGCAGGCCGACGGCGTCAGCCGATGGCTCTGCACCACCCCCCGCACCGGGCGGTCATAGCTGTAGCGCGTCACATGATCGACCGTCAGCAGCATCACCGCACGTCCCCGCTCAGATAGCTTTCGTGGATCACCGACCCCAGCGCCGCCGCCTCGCGGATGAAGCGCGACAGGAATTCGTGCAGCCCCTCGTCAAAGATGT
>NZ_JBKKKY020000550.1:0-444 GCF_046613545.2 Aphanothece microscopica RSMan92
CCGAGGAGGCGCTGGCGCTGATGGGCGATCTGGGCATCCTACCCGACGTGCTGCTGGTCGAGCACCAGCTGGGCTCCGGCATGGACGGGCTGAGCCTGATCGAGGTGTTCCGCGAGATGCGCGCCGGCCTGCCCGCCTGCCTGATCACCGGTGACCGGGGCGAGGCGCTGGCGCGGGCGGCGGCGGCGGCGGGCGTCGCCGTGCTGACCAAGCCGCTGGACGCGCCCGGGTTGCAAAATTTTCTGGGCCGGGCGCTTTCGCCTGTTACAGTGACGTCCTAGCCTGCTCCACCTACGACCAAAGCCGCGTAGCACGGCAGGGCAGGGGTGGCTTAGGGTCAAGGGCAAAGGTCAAGGGAGGACCCCATGCATCTGACCGACCAACGCGAGATCCGGGCCGATGCGGCCACCGTCTGGGCTGCAATCCTGGACCCCGAAGTGTTGC
>NZ_JBKKKY020000551.1:0-443 GCF_046613545.2 Aphanothece microscopica RSMan92
GCGATCCGCGGCGCTCCGTCCGCGTCTCCTGCAAGGTTCTTCCATCGGTGAGGGTCAGCATCACGGAGGTTGGCGGCGGCGGTTCGCCATCCGCCTCAGGCAGGGGGTGCATCGCGATGCGCGGCATGAAGGCCCTGATGGCGTCGCGATGGATTGCATCACCCTCGAAATCCGGCAGGCCGATACAGCCCTGGATCGCCGCCGTCGCGAGGCAGTATTCCATGCTGAAGCGCGCCTCCATGCCCGTGCGCGGTTCCGGATGCATCAGGTTTCGAGAGAGCACCAGCGGAAGGGACGTGTCGATGCGCGCAATGCGATCCGGCGTCAGCGCCTCGCGATCCCGCAGGGCCAGCAGCGCGTCGAGCGACAGATGCGTCGCCGCACAGGTCGGATAGGCCTTGTAGCTCAGGCCAACAGCTTCGACGGCGAGGGCTTCGTTCTCG
>NZ_JBKKKY020000552.1:0-442 GCF_046613545.2 Aphanothece microscopica RSMan92
CTCGCCCGCGGGCGTGGTCACGGAAACGGTGGACTTCGGCGCTCTGGGGCGCGCCGGGGTGCGCGCGGCGGCCCGCGACCATGCGCTGGCCCTGCTGACGGGCGCGCTGCGCTAGACCTTGCCCGTGTGCGACAAGAGCACCGCCACCGGCCGCGTGGCGGAAAAGCCGCCCAGCACCGTCAGCAGGATGACCGTCATCGGCACCGCCAGCACCGCCCCCGGCACGCCCCACAGCGCATACCACGACGCAAGGCTCACCAGCACGAGGAAGGGCGACAGGTTGATCCGCTGGCCGATCAGGCGCGGTTCCACCACCAGCCCGATCACCACCTGGATCACCGTCAGCACCACCGCGGCCACGACCGACTCCTGCAAGGACCCCGTCTGCGCCAGCGTCATCAGCACCGGGAAGGTCACGCCCGCCACGCTGCCCAGATAGGGC
>NZ_JBKKKY020000553.1:0-442 GCF_046613545.2 Aphanothece microscopica RSMan92
ATATTTTGTTTAAAATTTTATTGATCAAATATGTTTTTTAAAGACAATTTTTCGGAATTGCAAGGATACCAGAAAATGGTGATTTGTATATTGAATTGGAAGAATTGATACTTTTAAATAATTTATTGAAAAGCTCACCCATTATCCGCCTAACCTCTTGTGAACCATATATATATGTAATGACAAATACATTTTTTATTACCTGAATTTGTTTACACAAGTATAAATAAGATATTACTTATCGTATTTACCAGTAATTAATGTTATAACTTACTTTTACATATCTTACCTATTAATTAGGTTGATGTTATAAATAATTCGCTGTAAATCTCGGTTAATGAATCACCCTTATATAAACTTTTTGGAGTAGCTTTGCCTAGTAAGGCATCGTAAAACTTAGGGTGAAGTCCAAAACCTGGTCTAATACTCCTGATATTTGATT
>NZ_JBKKKY020000554.1:0-441 GCF_046613545.2 Aphanothece microscopica RSMan92
GACGCTGTTCCTGCACCAGTCGTTGACAAGTGATGCCGCCGCGGCACGGGCGCGGGAATTGTTCGAACTGGTCGGCCTGCCGCGCGCCGCCGATCTCATCGCGCGGTTCCCGCACCAGCTCTCGGGCGGCCAGCAGCAGCGCGTCTGCATCGCCTTGGCGCTCGCCTGCGATCCCGATCTTGTCGTTCTCGACGAGCCGACGACGGGTCTCGATGTCACGACGCAGCAGCAGATCGTCAGCCTGCTGAACAGCTTGCGGTCAAGGCTCGACATGGCGATGCTCTATGTCACCCACGACCTCGGGCTACTCGCCCAGATCGCCAGCCGCATCGGCGTAATGTATGCGGGCCATCTCGTCGAGACGGCCGAAACGGCAGAACTCTTCCGAGCGCCGCGCCATCCCTATACACAAGGGTTGATCGGTTCTGTGCCGCGCGTCGA
>NZ_JBKKKY020000555.1:0-440 GCF_046613545.2 Aphanothece microscopica RSMan92
ACCCGCGCGCCATAGTGGCCGAGCGCGGCCATCAGCCCGTCGCGCGCGCTGTCGAGTTCGCGCAGCGCGCGGGCGCGCTCTGCGGCGTCCACCTGCGCCTGACGGGGGCGGAACAGATCCAGCGTCTTGTCGAGCCAGCCGCCCCCCGCCGCCGGGGGCCGGCGCACCAGCGTCAGGTAGAGATCGTTGAGGAAGAGCGCGCGCGTCTCCAGCCGGGCCTTCCAGCGCTGGTCCAGCGTGGCGCTGAACGGATCGGGGAAGGCGGCGTCCAGCGCCGGGCGCACGGGCGCGCGGATGACGTGATGCAGCAGCGCAAACCGGGGATGGGCGATCGCGCGCAGCATCGTGTCGCGGATCGCCTTGCGATAGTTCAGCTCCTCGGTGTCGGCGGTCTCGAACGAGAGGCCCTCCAGCTTGATCACCTGCACCAGCAGGCCGTC
>NZ_JBKKKY020000556.1:0-439 GCF_046613545.2 Aphanothece microscopica RSMan92
GACAGCCCGCATAGGTACAGCGTCGTCATCGCCTCTTCCCACAGGCCCGTGGCGGCGATCAGCGCGGGCACGATGCCCGCCAGTGCCGCCAGCCGCGCGCCCCCCAGACGCCAGCCCGCAAAGGCAAGGATCAGCGCCACGCCCAGCCAGGGCAGGCCCAGCAGGAACCGCTTGACCGGCACCAGAAGGTGGACCAGCAGCGCGTTCTTCACGCCCTCCAGCGTGTCGAAGTAATGCACGTTGATCCAGCCGATCAGCCGCGACAGCGCATCGCCCGTCGACAGTTCCCATCCCGGCGGAAAGGCCGTGGTGGCAGGCAGCGCCAGCCCCGCCAGCGTGGCCGCAGCGACCAGCACCAGCGATGCCGCCAGATAGGGATGGCGCGCCAGCCACCCGCCGGGGGGCGGGGGCATGTCCAGCGCGGCGCGCGCGGCGGCGG
>NZ_JBKKKY020000557.1:0-438 GCF_046613545.2 Aphanothece microscopica RSMan92
GAGGCGTTGCTGCGGTAGCCGATGGCGATGGCTCCCGAGAGGGGTGAGCTACCCGCGTTGGCAACGGCCTCCCGGCCGATGGCAATGGTGTTCTCGCCAATGGCGTTGGCGTCCTGGCCGATGGCCACGGTGCCAATGCCATTGGCATTGGCGAAGGCCCCCACTGCTACAGCGGCGGTTCCGGTGGCGTTGGCGTTGCGCCCGAGGGCCGTGGCGCTGATGCCATCCGCCCGGGAGTTGGCCCCCAGGGCCGTGGCTCCGGACTGGATGGCGAGGGAATCCGAGCCGATGGCGGTGGTGAAGTCGCCGTTGGCATTGGCGCCCGGTCCGTAGCAGACGGCGTTGGCGCCGGTGCCGGTGCAATTGAGGCTGCTGACGGCGGCAGCGGAGGCGGCTGAGCGGGAGAGGGTGCCGTCGTCGTTGGCGAGGATCAGGCCG
>NZ_JBKKKY020000558.1:0-438 GCF_046613545.2 Aphanothece microscopica RSMan92
GTCATCATGCACCGACCGCAGGCCGGTCGCGGCCTCGATCCCCGCGATGTCCAGCAGGCCCGCGTGCGGGGGGCACTCGCCATCCGCCTCCTGCAAGGCCAGGATGTCGGGCGCATGGGGCGCCACGTCATCCGCCAGCGTGCGCAGGATGCGGTCCGGGTCCACCCGACCGTCGCGGCCGCGCCCGCGATGGACGTTCCAGGTCACGCAGGTCACGCCGGCGCGCAGGTCTGACGGATCGCTCTCCATCCCCCGAACCTAGCGCGCCGGGCGGCGGCGGCCACCGTCCGCACGACGCCCGGCCATCGGCGGGTCATGGCGCGGAATGCCCGGAAAACAGGCGACAAATCGCCGGAGAGACACGGTGCATCCAAAGATGCCGCAACGCAGCATCGGGCGCCCTTGCAAACCGCCGGGACCGGACCGATATGTGCGGCG
>NZ_JBKKKY020000559.1:0-437 GCF_046613545.2 Aphanothece microscopica RSMan92
GAACGGTCGTCAAGGGTCGTAACGCCACAAGGAATGCCGTCGTGGTATTCACCAACACAGGACCAGCGCCGTTGACCGGAACGGCAAGACTCAATACTCCCAACCCAGACTATAGTATTGTTCGGGATGATGGCTCGGCATTGGGAGCATTTACCCTAAACCCCAACGATTCGTATCGAGTGAACATTGTCTATACTGCCCAAGCGCCGGGAGCGTCTACTGTATCGATTGTGTTCGACCTTCCTACGGAGTGCGGTCCAGCGCAGACGACAATCACAGCAGAATGTGTTGAACCCGTAGTGACCATTACGGGACATGACTTTGGTCGCGTTCGTCTTGGCTGCTCGGAGACTGCCGAGCTCATTATTACCAATCGCACCACAGAATCAGCGGATATCACGTCCATCACGCTGAACCCGGCCATACCGCAGGGTATT
>NZ_JBKKKY020000560.1:0-437 GCF_046613545.2 Aphanothece microscopica RSMan92
GGCAATGAGACATTCGACAACACGAATTTCTTCGATGTCTCGCTTGGCTTTTTCGGAACAAGTGATGATGAAGAGGCATTTCGCAACCGTCGGCTGCCATTTGAACTGAACGAGCGCACCCTGCGCCGTGAATTATGGCTTGCAACGGACGCATGCTACAAACAAGCGGTAGAGCTGTTCGCAAAAAAACAGGCGGCCATTAAAAATCGCACCCGGATTGATACCATTCCGGATTTTATCCTCCTTCCACCAGCCGCCGACGCTGAAACGCGACTCTCCACGATTCGTGGTTCCATTTCCGATGCACGCGTATTGGTTTCGGACGTGTCTGCCATCTTTGCTGCCTATCCCGACATTCAGAGCTCGCGTGTAGGAATGGAAATAGTGCCAGAGGAAACGTTCTACATGTCCACAGAAGGACGTCGTTTCCATAAGGT
>NZ_JBKKKY020000561.1:0-436 GCF_046613545.2 Aphanothece microscopica RSMan92
GGGGGGTTCCGCGCCGAGGCGGTTTCCCCACCCGCCACCAAGGCGCCCGCCGCCGACAATGCCGAAGGCTTCGCCGACCTGGCGCGCCTCCGCACCAGCCTCGGTCCGCTGGACCCGGACCAGGAGCGCGCGCTGCTGACGGAGGGCGTGACCCGGCACGGGCTGACGGCGCGTGATGCGCGGTCGGTGCTCGATGGCGTCATGACCGCGCGCGGCGGCATCACCACCAGCGCGGGGGAACGTGACGTCGCCATCTTCCTGCGCAGCCGCGCCGACAGCCAGGGACGGGTGGCCAGGGCGGATGCGGAACGCGCTGCCGCGTTGTACCGCGCGCTGGCGGGCGCGAATCCCGGCGCGGCGGCGCAGCGTGTCGCGGCGCTGATGGACAGTGAAGGCCTGTCCCCGAAGCCGGACGGGCTGCTGCGTTCCACCACCT
>NZ_JBKKKY020000562.1:0-436 GCF_046613545.2 Aphanothece microscopica RSMan92
GCCGAGAGGGCGTCGATCTGACCAGCGTTGATGAATTCGCCGCGGGCATCAGCCTGGGCTACAACCTTGGTGAAGGCGTCGAACATTGAAGAGCTCCTGTTCTCGACGAAGGGTCGGGAAGGGTGGGACGGGGATTCAGGCTGCGGGTGGCAACCTGCTGGTGCAAAGCACTGGGCCATTGTGATCAACCTGGCCTCCAGATTCTGTGTACTTCACAAAGGGTCACTGCTGCCATGGACCTCCCGTCGCCGTCACCAGAATGCCGCGGAATATCTTTACGGTTTTCTTTATGATTGCCCTCCGTCGGTCGGCGGCCTGGTGCCCGGAGGATTGGATGATGACAGGTCATGAAAAAGGCCCCCGAGCGGGGGCCAGAGGAGCCGAGGTAAGAACCCTTGAGGAGGGATTTCAGACGAGGGCGGCGATGGCGTAGTCG
>NZ_JBKKKY020000563.1:0-436 GCF_046613545.2 Aphanothece microscopica RSMan92
CCTTCGGATGCGAAGACGGATGAAGGAAAGTCCCCATCGGGGCCGGATCAATCTTCGCCGAACCATCCGCCGGAGTATCAGCTACGGTGGCGAACCCATAAATCTTTATTACCGGGCCCAAAAGCCAAAGAGGCAGCGACTGATCATCGTTCTGGATGTGAGTGGATCTATGGATAAATATAGCTTTTTTCTGCTGCGCTTTGTGTTTGCCCTGCGACAGAATTTCCGGCAACTAGAAGCATTCATATTTAGCACAAAGCTCATCCGGATCAGCGAGATTCTGGCCGGCAACCGCCTCGACTACGCCTCCGAAGTACTTACCCAGCAGGTGGACAATTGGAGTAGTGGTACCAAAATAGGCGGCTGTCTGGATGAATTTTATGACAAGTATGGTAAAAGAATGCTCAACGGGTCGCCCACTTTTATTATTCTGAGC
>NZ_JBKKKY020000564.1:0-436 GCF_046613545.2 Aphanothece microscopica RSMan92
GAGACGTTCTGGGCGCTGGGCCTGAAGTATTCGGACGGCTTCACCCGGCCGGTGCCGTCGGTGCTGACGATCCTGGGGGCGCTGGCGTCGTTCTGGCTCTTGTCGCTGGCGATGAAGGATTTGCCGGTGGGCACGGCCTATGCGGTCTGGGTGGGGATCGGGGCGGTGGGCACGGCGGTGGCGGCGGTGTTCCTGTTCGGCGATCCGGTCAACCTGATGCGGGTTCTGGGCGTGCTGCTGATCCTGGCGGGGATCGCCGCGCTGAAATTCGCGTGACGGCGGTTGTCACTGGCGCGGCGCGGGGTGCCCGTGGCAGGGTGGCGCCATGATCCGCAGCCTGCTTGCCCTGATCCTGACGGCCCTGCCCGCCCTGGCCGGCGGCACGCTGGAGGGGCGCATCGTCACGCTGAACGTGGAGACCTGGGATGACCGGGCG
>NZ_JBKKKY020000565.1:0-436 GCF_046613545.2 Aphanothece microscopica RSMan92
CCCCCTTCGCTGGGCCGGCTGCCGGGGGGCTGCGCCTTTCACCCCCGTTGCACGGTCGCGCGCGACAACTGTCGGGGCATGGCGCCGGCACTGCGCCAGGTGGGCAACCATGCGGCGGCCTGTCACTTTGCCTTTGCACCTGCCGAGGCCGGCGCATGACCCACGCCCCCCCCCTGCTTGAGGTCCGCGACCTGGCCAAGCGTTTTCCCGTCAAGGGCGGGCTGCTGATCGAGCGCGAGATTGCGCAGGTCAACGCTGTCGCGGGCGTGTCCTTTGACCTTGCTGCAGGCGAGACGCTGGGCCTTGTGGGCGAATCCGGCTGCGGGAAATCGACGCTGGGGCGCTGCATCCTGCGTCTGATCGAGCCGTCAGAGGGGCAGACGCTGTTCCGTGGGCAGGACATCAACAGACTGTCGGCACCGCAGATGCGGGCGCT
>NZ_JBKKKY020000566.1:0-435 GCF_046613545.2 Aphanothece microscopica RSMan92
CTGCAACAGCCATCGAGGCCTCCATCGGACGTCCCCATATATCAGGCTTGCCTAAATTAGCAAGACCTAATATATGATCGTCCAGCAACTTAGGAGCCCGCCATGTCGCCGGAGATCATCGCCTTTTTCGACGAGCCTACGTTCACCGTCTCCTATCTGGTCGTCGACCCTGCCACGAAGGCTGCCGCCATTGTCGATCCGGTGCTGGACTACGACCACGCCAGCGGCCGCGCCCATCACGGCTCGGCGGCGCGGATCCTTGAGACCGCACAGACGCGCGGGGCCCATGTCGAGTTCGTTCTGGAGACCCATGTTCACGCCGATCACCTCTCGGCCGCGCCATGGATCAAGGCGCAGACCGGCGCAAAGGTCGCCATCGGGGCGGAGGTGAAGGCGGTGCAGGCGATCTTCGCCCCTGTCTTCGGCGCCGACGAC
>NZ_JBKKKY020000567.1:0-434 GCF_046613545.2 Aphanothece microscopica RSMan92
TGTCAGTGTCTCGGCACCAGCCAAAGCTGCCGCATCCACCGTGACCGTGTCGCCCGCCGTCGTCGCCGTGACCGTCGTGGCACCCGAGCCCGTTGTCACCACAATCGTCTGCGCCACGAACGGCTCGCTGCTCGTATTCGCCGCCGTCTCAACAACCAACGTACCAGACGCGCCCAACGCATTCAGCTCCGCCACAAGGCCGGTCACCGTGAAGGCACCAGAGCCACCAAGGGTCAGCACCGCCGTATCGGGCATTGCCGATGCGTCAATGGTCGTCGGGGTGGCGTTGTTCAAGGTAATGTTCGTGTTGCCGTTGCCGGTCACTACCCGGTTGAGCCCCGCCGCCCCGGCGAATGGACCAAGCACCGCTGTGCTTGCCCCGGTCAATTGCAACGTCTCAACGTCGGTCACGTTCAGGAAGTGGCTGTCAGCGA
>NZ_JBKKKY020000568.1:0-434 GCF_046613545.2 Aphanothece microscopica RSMan92
AGTTGATATCTAGTTACTTGATTAATAAAGGAGTGCGAGAGCAGAGATTGGTTTGGAAAGGGTACGGACAAACCAAGCCAGTAGCAGAGAACGACACAGAAGAAAATAAGGCCCAAAACCGCCGAGTAGAGTTCGTAGTGCTTGAAAACTAGTAGTTTGATAGAGGAAGTAAAAACTTTTTTAGATTTTTACCAAAAAGAGTAAACATTAAAAATGAACACAAGGTTTTTATTTTAGTAAGATTTTTTATTGATAGTTAGCGTCTATTGTGCAGTATAGTTTCTGAGAGAAAGTTGATGAGAACAAATTGAGATAAAAATTTTACGATGTACCCTTCAAAAAAACAGAATATATGAGTATAATTTCCATCAAGCCCTACGCAGACACATTTGTTGAAACGAACTTTTCTACGCCTTTACTATTAGGAATGGAGT
>NZ_JBKKKY020000569.1:0-433 GCF_046613545.2 Aphanothece microscopica RSMan92
GTCTGCATGGGGGCAGAGCGGCGGGCGATCACGGGCAGCGCGGGCGCGTCATGACGACTCTGCATGCTCCCGACACTCTGGCGCTCATCCAACGACTGACCGATCGCCTCATCGGTCGCGCTGAAGGCGCGGTCGCCGACGAGGCCGTGCACGACATCGTCGTCGACAGCCTTCGCCGGTATCGGCACCTCGACCACCCCTCGAGCCACGCACGCGCCCTGGCCGCGCAGCTCGCCACCGACCGCGTCGATGCGCTGCACTGGCTGGCCGAGCACGCCGGCCACGAGCACCCGGCGTCGGTGCTCTTCGTGTGCTCGGGCAACGCCGGGCGCTCGCAGATCGCCGCGGCCATCATGCGCGCTATGACTCCCTCCTCGACCCGCGTGGTGAGTGCCGGTGATCGGCCCGTCGCGCGCGTTCTGCCCGCCGTCAT
>NZ_JBKKKY020000570.1:0-433 GCF_046613545.2 Aphanothece microscopica RSMan92
CTTGCGCCGTCGCGAAGCTTCCAGCAGAGGCTGGCGGCGCGGAGTGCGCGCGATCTCTCGCCTGTGCCGGACGAGGGATTGCCCTCCGAGATCGCCCCCGTGGCGGCAACGCTCAACGGCGTCCTGACCCGGCTCAAGGCCGCCTTCGAGGCGGAGCGAAGCTTTGCCGCCAATGCCGCCCATGAGCTGCGGACACCGCTGGCGGGCGCCATCGCCCAGGCACAGCGGCTGCAGGCTGAAACCGCAGACCCCATTGCCGTGGCACGCGCCGCCGACGTGGAAGCAACGCTGAAGCGACTCACCCGCCTGTCGGAACGGCTCATGCAACTGGCCCGCGCCGAAGGCGGCAGGCTCAGGATCGATACCCCTGGCGACCTGCGCACCATAGCCCGCCTCGTCGCCGATGACGCTGGTCGAACCGCGGGCCCGGGCC
>NZ_JBKKKY020000571.1:0-433 GCF_046613545.2 Aphanothece microscopica RSMan92
GCGGGGCCGGGCCGGCGCGGCGATCGCTGACGGGGGGCATCCCGGCGGGCCAGGCGGCGCTGCCGCGCCTCGCGGCGCTGGCCGGGCATGGGACGCTGCCGGGAGAGCCGGATCTGGTGATGCGCTGGACGGCGATTCCCCCCGGCGCCGGCGCGCTGCGGATCGTCATCCACCTGCACGGCTTCGCGGCACCGGACGAGCCCCTGCGGCTGTTGCAGGGACGGCTGCCGGGCAGCGGGCTGGTGCTGCCGGCAAGCCCGCCCACCATCGCGATGCTGCCACGCGGCAGGCCCGCCCCGCGGCGGGCGGGGGCCTTCGACTTCCCTGCCCTCGCCGCGCCGGGCGGGTTGCAGGCGGTGGTGGAGGAGGCGCTGGCGGGATTCGGGCCGGGCCTGCCGCCGCCGACCCACCTGCTGCTGACCGCGCATTCGGG
>NZ_JBKKKY020000572.1:0-432 GCF_046613545.2 Aphanothece microscopica RSMan92
TTTTGAACACGCCAACGAATGCGCCGCCCTGATCACACCCATTGAGGGAGTAGCCAGCTGCCGGGTAGAACCCATTGTGGGCTTACCCCAAATCAAAGCCACCTACCACCGCGACCGCCTGGCGCAGTATGGGCTAGATGTGGCCGATATCAACCAGCTGATCCGTACCTCGTTTGCGGGTGAAACCGCCGGGGTTGTATTTGAAGGGGAGCGTCGGTTTGACCTGGTGGTAAGGTTGGACAGTACCCACCGTACCGATTTGAAAGATCTTCGTAATCTGTATGTAGCACTACCCCGGGGCGGGGCTGTTCCCCTGGGCGAGCTGGCCGATATTCGCTACGAAGAAGCATCGGCGCAAATCTCCCGCGAAAATACCAAGCGGCGGATTACCATTGGAATCAACGTGCTGAACCGCGACGTGGAAAGCGTAGT
>NZ_JBKKKY020000573.1:0-432 GCF_046613545.2 Aphanothece microscopica RSMan92
GTGGTAATTGGCGAAGGAGAAGTGGTGCTTCGCCTTCAGCCAGCCATGGTCGGCGCCACCGAGGGTGGCGAAGGGGCGGACATCGATCATCCTGGATACTCCTTGCGGCGGGGTTCCCCCCTGCCCTGCTGTCGGCTCACCAGATAGGCGCGGCGAGGCGCAGTTGCAGCCTGGGGCGCCGGATCGCCGTCATTCACCTCGCCAATGACGGCAGCGCGCCGGTGACGGGCCGGGGATCAGCGCGGGCGCATCCCGGTGACGATCATCAGCCGCAGCGAACGGCCGCAATCCATGTTGCCCTGGCAATCCGGGTGCAGGATGTTCGCCAGCGACCAGGTGAAGGCCAAGGGCCGGTTCAGCAGCGCCGGCGCCTTCTCGCACATCTCGAAGCCGGCTTCCCAGCTTGCCGTCCGCCCGGCCTCGTCACGGATC
>NZ_JBKKKY020000574.1:0-431 GCF_046613545.2 Aphanothece microscopica RSMan92
GCCAGCCGGCGGCGCTGCGTGTGGAGTGGGCGTGAACCGCGGCGAGATCTCCGACGATGATCGTCCGCTCTCGTTGGCGATCCATCGCCGGTTCACCGCTGAAGTGCAGCGGCGTCTCCAGCACCGTCAGTGATGGTTTCTGCGTCATGGCTTCACTATCAGCCCGACCGGTGACGCGGTGTGACGTGCGAGCTGCATCTGTGGATGAATCGCGTCAGAATCGGCCTGATCCGGGCCTGTGGAGGAGATTTCGGACGCTCGTGACGCGCTTCACTGGGTGCGTCACCGCGTCATGCATCGCTTCATGCATCGCGTCATGCATCGCGTCATGCATCGCGTCATGCATCGCGTCATGACGCGCGTCACCCGCCGTCGTTGAATCGCGTCATGACGCGCTCCACCGGGTGCGTCACGTGCGGCGTGAACCGCTG
>NZ_JBKKKY020000575.1:0-430 GCF_046613545.2 Aphanothece microscopica RSMan92
CGGGGATACGCTTTGGTGGCGTATGGTATCCAACGACCCATACAACGCCCGATGCCAAAACCTTGGCAGAGCTGTTCCGCGAGATGCGTCGCCAGCGCGTCGATTCCGTTTGTATGGAAGTGTCGTCGCATGCCCTGGATCAAGGTCGCGTCGATGGACTCCATTGGCAAGGAGCCATGTTCACGAACCTGACGCATGACCATCTTGACTATCACGGTACCATGGAGAACTATGCCGCCGCCAAGGCGAGGCTCTTCGCGATGGTCCCGGCTGACGGCGTTGTCGTGGTTAATGACGATGATCCCTGGGCTCCCACGATGCGACGTGAAAGCCGGTCCCGAAGGACCGTTGGCGTTGGCGTCTCCGACGATGCCACCATTCAGATCGACGACGTTCGGTTGGATGCTTCGGGGGCACGGTTTTCGCTCGT
>NZ_JBKKKY020000576.1:0-430 GCF_046613545.2 Aphanothece microscopica RSMan92
GTCATCATTCTGCTGCGCCAGGACGCCCGCTTGCGCTACCCCTACAAGGGCCCTAAGAACAGTCGGCGGGGACGCCCCCGCCAGTATGCTGGCCGGATTGATTTCTCGCAGCCAGACTTCGACTACTTCACCCTCAGCTGACCAAGAGCTGCGCATCTACTCGGCGGTGGTCAACTGCTCTTTCCTCAAAGACAACATCAAAGTGGCCTACACCCAGTACCTGGACCAGGCCAGCCCACCCACTACAAGCTCTATTTTTCGACGGACCAGAACCTGCCCGCCTGGATGATCGTGAAATACTACCACCTGCGCTACCAGCGGTCCGCCGCCGCGGCAGGAGTTCCTCATACGGGACGCAAAACAGTTCACGGGTCTGACTGACTGCCAGGCTCGGTCGGTCAGTAAAATCGACTATCATTATGAACACGGC
>NZ_JBKKKY020000577.1:0-429 GCF_046613545.2 Aphanothece microscopica RSMan92
CGCGCTTATAACCCTCCGTAGTCTTGGTTTGGCAATTCTCATCCTGACGTTGTTTGAGCCGCTTCTGAGGACGGTGACGTCCACCTCCACCAGGCCAGTAGTCACGGTACTCGTCGATCGTTCTGCGAGCGCAGGTATGACGGATGCAACCGTTCGCCGCTCTCAACAAATGGCGGAAGTGTTGGAGACCGTAGAACGATTGCGCCCAAATGACGTGCGTTTTGCTGTCTTCGATGGATCTGTATCGGCTGTGGATGGCAAGTACGTTCGAGATTCCTTGGACTATCGTGGTCAACGGACGGATATCGCGTCGGCCATCCGATGGGCTACAAATGTTCCTGTTGACGAAGCCCCAGGGGCCCTGTTGCTCGTCACGGACGGAAACAGCAATACTGGTCAAAGTCCCATCTACCAAGCCCAGCTTGCTGG
>NZ_JBKKKY020000578.1:0-429 GCF_046613545.2 Aphanothece microscopica RSMan92
CGCGGATCCTGCTGGTGGGCGAGCCAGGAGCCACGACGCTGAAGGCCGCATCAGCGCTTGAGCAGAGCGGCGCAACCATCATCGGCGCGTTCACCTCGTTCAATGCCTTTGACTATCTCCACGACGCCCCTTTCGACGCCGTGGTTGTGCTGGCGCAGGGCGAGGACTGGTCCGGCCCCTTGGGGCTCATCGCCACCATGCGGCGCAGCGCTCGCTTCTATCACACCCCGGGCGTCGTGATCGGCGCCCCGCTTGGGGAAGCCCAGATCGAAGCTGCGATTGCAAAGGGCGCTGACGACATTGTCGACGCCGCCCTGCCGCTGGACGGGGCTGCGGCTCGGATCGTGGCGATTGCAGCCGGCGCACAGCGTCAATCAGCGATGCGCGCCGTCTTCAGCCGGACCCGGCCCGCCGCAGCCATCGATCGCG
>NZ_JBKKKY020000579.1:0-429 GCF_046613545.2 Aphanothece microscopica RSMan92
GCGGCAGGTTCAGCCCCGGCGGCGGCGACAAGCCCGCCGCGCCGGTGGCCCATCCCTTCGACGGCAAGCGGCCCACGCGCGCGGGGTTCCGGTCGAACCTGCTGTTCGCGCTGCCTTTCGTCTTTGCCTGGGATGCCTTCTCGGGCACGCCGGCCGACCTGTTCCTGGGGCTCGGGGCCTTTGCGCTGATGCTGCTGGGCGCCTGGCTCACGCGCGAGGGGATCTTCGCGCAGGACGCCTATGACGCGCGCAGCGTGGCGCGCCGCCCGGCCATTCCGCGCAAGGCCCTTGGCGCGGCGCTGTTCGGGGCGGGGCTGGCCACGGGGGCGGTGATGGCGGGGCAGGCGCCGGTCACGGCGGCGCTTCTGGGCGCGCTGGGGGCGGCGCTGAACCTTGCGGCCTTCGGACCCGACCCGATGCGCGACAAGG
>NZ_JBKKKY020000580.1:0-428 GCF_046613545.2 Aphanothece microscopica RSMan92
GGCCTATCTACGCAGGGCGACTTCGGTTGCACCCCGTGCGGTGGGGACAGGTTTCTGAGGTCGGTCCCTACCGCACACCTTGATCGCCCAGGCCTTGCGGCCCGGTGCAGCGTCAGGAGACGCGGCCCGCTGCGGCGCAGCAAGCATCCGTCGGCATGGCAGGGTCGGGCGCGGGGCGGCTGCCTGAATTCCGCACAATTCTGGGGCGAGCGCCGGAAAAACGGGCGGAAACTGCACAGGGTTTCGCCCGCGGCCCGGCGATGCAGCGGGGGCAGCCGGAAAAACGGGCAGGCCCGCGTCGATTCGAGGGGTCAGGCCAGCCGCAGCAGAAGCGCCAGAAGCTGCGCGCGTTCGTCAGGGCTGAGGGGGTCGAGCGTGCGGGCCGACACGTCGAGCGCGGTCGCGGCGCGGGCGGCGAACAGGGCGCG
>NZ_JBKKKY020000581.1:0-428 GCF_046613545.2 Aphanothece microscopica RSMan92
CGCCGGCGGCGCCCATGCGGGGACGATGCTGAGCTGGCAGGTGACGACGGAGAAGGTCCGCCTGGCCGATACCTTCGAGACGGAGGTGGGCGCGGTGGTGGAAGCCGTGGCGGCCAGCGCGGAACGGCTCCAGGCCTCGGCCGGATCACTCTCGGTGGCGGCCGAGACATCGGGCGCGGAGGCGGCGGCCGTCGCCGCGGCCGGTGAGAGCGCGCATCGCGACGTGCAATCCGTCGCCGCCGCGTCCGAGGAGATGGCCGCCAGCGTCGAGGAGATCGCCCGCCAGGTGGCGCAGGCCGCCGCCGCCGCGGGCGATGCGGTGGCGGAGACGCGGGCGACGGATGAAACGGTGACGGGCCTGTCCCACGCGGCGGCGCGGATCGGCGACGTGGTGCGGCTGATCGGTGACATCGCCGGCCAGACCAACC
>NZ_JBKKKY020000582.1:0-428 GCF_046613545.2 Aphanothece microscopica RSMan92
TTGTATTCGCGGCTTTCTACGTCCACTGAGGCCACGACGGCATCACCCACGGCAAGACCAAACTGGTCAATTTTATCTCCCCACATAGCAATACATACTTTTTTGGGGTATTGTCCCTGCGTTTCCAGTACAAATTCCTGCTTACGCCACGTTCCGTTTTTACCTTGTCCGTTTACTTCGGGAAGTATTGCAATGACGGTTCCTTCTATTTCCATGAAAACAACTTTTGCGAGTATTAGTGTAAGTATTTATACATCAAAAGTAACGTATTTGGGGCGTATATCAAAAATCTGATGCACGCTGCCCACAGTCTTATGCTAACCTATTAGCTTAAAACCTTCCCCGTGCAGATTCATAATCTGCACATCGGGGTCTTCTTTCAAATGCTTCCGGAGCTTAGTCACGTACACATCCATACTCCGGGCGTT
>NZ_JBKKKY020000583.1:0-428 GCF_046613545.2 Aphanothece microscopica RSMan92
CGGCCCCTTCGGATCGCCAAGCAGCGAATCGAGAAAGTCCGTCCCCGGCGGCGCATCGTCGAGCAGGCGCATCGGGTCGGGGGCCGCGGCGGCACGACCGTGCGAGGCCGGGCCAAGATCGACGGGCGGAAGAAGATCGTCCGCCATGTCGTTGATCCGAACAAGCAATTCGTAGGGGCCCATCGACAGGACATCGCCGTCGTGAATCGCCGTGGGCGCCCGTCCGATCGGCACCTTGCCATAGTTCAGGAAGGTCCCGTTGGTCGACAGGTCGATGGCAAAGAGCCTGCCGCCGTGATCCTCGATCACGCAATGGGTCTTGGACACCATCCGGTCCGGATCGGGCAGGACAAGGTCGTTTTCCTGTCCGCGCCCGATGGTCAGGCTCGTTCCCAGCATCCGCACGGGACGCGCATTGCTGGGGACGG
>NZ_JBKKKY020000584.1:0-427 GCF_046613545.2 Aphanothece microscopica RSMan92
CCAATGGCTGGGATGCGGCAGGGGCCGCGGGCTTCGGCTTTGCCACCGCCTGGGTCAACCGCGCGGGCGCACCGGTCGACCGACTGCCCCACCGCCCCGCCCATGTGATCGCCGACCTCTCCGCCCTTCCTGCCCTTGTGAACCGCCCATGACCCAGACCTTCACCGCCCGCGACGGCGCCAGCATAGCCTTTGACGACCAGGGCAGCGGCCTGCCGGTCCTGTGCCTGCCGGGCCTCACGCGCACGATGGGCGATTTCGGCTACATGATCCCCCACCTGCCGCCCTGCCGCCTGATCCGCATGGATTACCGTGGCCGGGGCGCCAGCCAGTGGACGGGTGCCGCCACCTACACCGTCCCTCAAGAAGCGCAGGATGCGCTGGCGCTGCTGGATCATCTGGGCGTGGAAAAGGCCGCCGTCATCGGC
>NZ_JBKKKY020000585.1:0-426 GCF_046613545.2 Aphanothece microscopica RSMan92
GACCAATGGGGCGGCCAGGATCTGGGAAGCGATCGAGCGCCGCCGCGCCGGGTGAGGCGGACGGCGTGATCCTGCGGGGACAAGACCCTGGCTGCGGGCCGGGTCATGCTTCCTTTGCGAGCGCGAGACGGTAGCTCACGGCTTCGGCCACGTGGGGAAGGCGGACGGGGTCGCTGTCGTCGAGGTCGGCGATCGTGCGGGCCACGCGCAGGACGCGGTGATAGCCGCGCGCGGTGAGACCGAATCGCTCGGCGACTTTCGTCAGGAGGGCGCGGCCTTCGGCGTCGGGGGTCGCGATCTCTTCGAGGAGGCGGCCCTCGGCATCGGCATTGACGGCATGGCCGGGGTGATCGGCGAAGCGCCTGGCCTGGGCCGCGCGGGCGCGGGCGACGCGTTGGGCGACGGTGGCCGATGAATCGCCAGAGG
>NZ_JBKKKY020000586.1:0-426 GCF_046613545.2 Aphanothece microscopica RSMan92
CGCCGTTGGCTTCGACCCGCTTCTGCGCCTCCGCCATAGCGGACAGGTAATAGCCGCGCTGAAACTGGGCATATGCCACGTCGCCCGGATCCTGCGGGGCGGCATTCGGAGCCGGCTCGGGCAGGGGCGGCGACGGGTTGGCCTTCTTTGCCGCCGCATAAGCGGGGACAGCCATGAGCGACAACGACATTGCGAGTACGATGTGGATCGGCGCCTTCACGTCGCGACCTCCGCGACTGAGAGGCGCGCGGAGGCCTCCGCGACCGCGGCTGCCACGCCGCGTGGGTCCGAGAACACCGCATCGCCCACGGCGATAAAGTCGGCACCCGCGTCGACCAGCGGCGCAATTTCCTCGAGCGCGGTGGCATAGGCGACGCAGGGCACCTCGAAGAGATCGGCCCACCAGGTGACGCGCTCGATCAGCGC
>NZ_JBKKKY020000587.1:0-426 GCF_046613545.2 Aphanothece microscopica RSMan92
TGGCCGCCGTCTCGGCCATCGTCCGATCGGCCCTTTCGGGCTGAGGCGGGACGGGAGCGCGCGGGCACCACCTCACCGGCGTCCTGACAGTATCCTGACAGCCGGAGGCCGACTCAGGGTAATCCGTGAGCCTGCCGGGCGGCGTGCCTGACTACACTGCCGGCCGTCGTTGTCATTCCGGGGAAATGTCATGAGAGGCCTGCGCCGCCTGAACACCTGGCTAGCCTGCACCGCCCTGGCCCTCGTCACGTCGGTGGCGGCGGCCCAGCAAGCCCAGCCGATCAAGATCGGGGTCATCGGCCCCTTCAGCGGCCCGTCCTCGGATTTCGGTGTGCCGATGCTGCACGGCATCGAGCTCGCCGTGGAAGAGATCAACGCGGTCGGCGGCTACCTCGGGCGGCCCCTGCAGCTGGTGATCAGGGACGA
>NZ_JBKKKY020000588.1:0-426 GCF_046613545.2 Aphanothece microscopica RSMan92
GTCGGGGCACGGAGCGAACCGATCACGTTGAGCGGGATCCCGGCGTTCGATCCGGGCGTGTAGATCGCGAAGTCCGCCCGGTCGTGCAGCGCGGCGATGTCCGTGCCGTCGAGCCCCCAGCCCGCGAGTCCGTTGCGCCACATCTCGGCGGTCTCGGCGGCGCGGTCTGCGATGGACACGCCGTCGCGCTGGGCGGCCACGGCGTCGATCCACGGTTCGAAGTCGGGGCCGCGCAGGTTCTCGAACCCGAGCAGGAGGTTGCCCATGTCGCCCTTGGGGTCGATGACCAGCGTGGGGATGCCCTGGGCGAGCGCTTCTTCGAGCACGACGACGCCGAGGCCCGTCTTGCCCGAGCCGGTCATGCCCACGATGACCCCGTGGGTCGTGAGGTTCGATGCCTCGTAGTGCACCGGTGCGTCGGTGCGG
>NZ_JBKKKY020000589.1:0-425 GCF_046613545.2 Aphanothece microscopica RSMan92
TGCAAAACAATGCCCGCATTCTTCAGGAAAAGCTGGAGACATTCAGGATACGCATTGAAAATCTCACCGTGCACCCAGGCCCGGTGGTTACCCAGTACGAATTTGTTCCAGCTGCCGGCATCAAGGTGTCTCAAATTGAGTCCCTTGGCGACGACATCGCCCTTGCACTCAAGGCCCCAGGCGTTCGCATTATTGCGCCTATCCCCGGCAGAGGAACCGTTGGGATCGAAATCCCCAACCATAACCCTGCACTGGTTCGATTCTCGTCCATCATCCGCAGCCCCAAGTATCACAATCCCGACATCAAGCTTCCCATTGCCATGGGAAAAACCGTTGTTGGCGAAGTGCTCTGTGCTGATCTTGCCAAGATGCCACACTTGCTCATTGCTGGCGCAACGGGCAAGGGTAAATCGGTTGGTATCAAC
>NZ_JBKKKY020000590.1:0-424 GCF_046613545.2 Aphanothece microscopica RSMan92
CGCCGGCGACAAGGCTGCGGCGAGAGAGGCTCATGCGGTTCATCCCTGGGCGTCCGGTGTGGCGAAATATCAGCACCGGCTGGCGGCGCCGCGCAAGGCGTCACGCTGCTTGACACCGCCCGCCACGCGCCGGATCGTCCCACCCCTCAGCCCGAGGGCCACGCGGATGAACATGATGACCGGAGCGGCCAGGTTGCCTGGTTGCAGCGCCGAGGAATGGGAGGCGCGTTGCGATCTCGCGGCGCTCTACCGCCTGCTTTCTCATTTCCGCATGACAGACATCATCTATACGCATCTGACGGCGCGCGTGCCGGGATCGCACGACCACTTCCTGATCAACCACTACGGCGTGCTGTTCCACGAGATGCGGGCCTCGGATCTCGTGAAGGTCGATTGCGACGGCAGGATCGTGGAGGAGGCGGAG
>NZ_JBKKKY020000591.1:0-424 GCF_046613545.2 Aphanothece microscopica RSMan92
CGCTCAGCCCCGCGCGGCGCGGGGCGCGTCGGGGTTCATCCGCCAGACGGTGAAATTCAGCGCCCCCGCCACGGTGACCCAGGCCAGATAGGGCAGCATCAGCCCCCCCGCCACCGGATCCAGCCGCCAGAAGGCCAGCGTCGTCAGCGCAACGAACCCCCACAGGAAGGCGATGACGACCATCGCCGCGCCCATGCGGTAAAGGCCAAAGAAGATGGGCGTCCATAGCGTGTTGAAGGCGATCTGCGCCGCCCAGAAGGCCATCGCCTGCCCCGACCCCGCCAGGGGCGCGACCCGCATCGCGGCCAGCGACATCAGCAGGTACATCACCGTCCAGGCCAGCGGAAAGGCCCAGCCCGGCGGCGTCCAGACCGGCTTGCGCAGCCGCCTGTACCACTCGCCCGGCTCGAACATCGCGCCGGTC
>NZ_JBKKKY020000592.1:0-424 GCF_046613545.2 Aphanothece microscopica RSMan92
CTCTAGAAGTTCGCGTACTGCGTCACTATCGGTCCAGACGAGCGTGTTGATACTCACTCGGTATACCCCAGCTTCCAGGAGTTGCCGATACAAATCGATGTGAGGCAATGAGCTGATGAACTGAATTGGAACGTCGACGGCTTGTTGCATTCGGACAGCAGTGGCGCGCGTCAACGCGTCATCATATCCTTTGAAGGAATCAACGTCCGTCACGTGGATACACTTGGCATTCTCGCGGCGCCACAGTTGGGCCAGCTCGACCGGATTATCCGAGAGTTCCGCATACAGCGACTCCGTTCCGGGAACACCTTTAATACAACGGGCACAACGGCCTGACACAAGGTCGATGGCTGGGATAACGAGTACATGGCCCATTACTGGCCTCCTGCAAAACGGAGTGCTAAACGCAATAGCTTTTCAGACG
>NZ_JBKKKY020000593.1:0-423 GCF_046613545.2 Aphanothece microscopica RSMan92
GCGCTGCTGCCCTCGGCCGATGCAGCGGGCGGGTTCCTGACGGGCCTCGGCCTCTCGGGCTGGGGGTGGCTCTGGCCGCTCGTCCTGCCGCCGGCCGCCGCGCTGGTGGCCTTTGCCGCGACCCGTGCCGCGGCCTTTCGCAAGCTGGGGGAACTGTCGTGATGCGCCAGGCATGGCAATGGGTGATGTCGGTGGTTTTCATCGTGCAGATGTATGTGGCCATGGTGGTGATCGGGCTGGCCTACCTGCCCGCCGCGATCCGGTCGCCCCAGGGCGCCATCGACGGCTGCCACGCCTATTGCCGCTGGGTGCGCCTGACCGCCCGCGTGCTGTGCAACCTGCGGACCGAGGTGCGCGGCACCCCACCCGAGGACGCCGCCCTGATCGCCGCGAAACACCAGAGCTTCCTTGACATCATCCTGA
>NZ_JBKKKY020000594.1:0-423 GCF_046613545.2 Aphanothece microscopica RSMan92
GTGGACAACCCGAACACCGGCTTCCTGACCCCGACCCGCAACGCGGATCTGTCGCGCTGGTACATTCAAATCGGCTTGAAGTACGAGTTCTGATCGTCACGAAGCCTTGTCATTCTGGGGGCGGTCCGGTCATGCCGGGCCGCCCTTTTTCTTGTCGGAGCCGCACCCATGTCTGCCGCCTTCAATCCGCGTCGCCGGGCGTTTCTGAACCTCTGGGCGTCGGGGGCTGCAGCGGCGGCGTTTGCCGCGCCCTATCGCGGCGACGCCCGCGCCGAGACGCCGCGCTGGGTGAACGATCCATTCTCGCTTGGCGTCGCATCGGGTGACCCCACAGCTGACGGCTTCGTGCTCTGGACCCGTCTGGCCCCGGAGCCGCTCGACCCCGAGTTTCGCCTCGAAGGCCCGGTGGAGGTGATCGCGGAG
>NZ_JBKKKY020000595.1:0-423 GCF_046613545.2 Aphanothece microscopica RSMan92
GGCAAGGGCTATTAGCGACAAGCAGGTTGCAAACACAGACGTTGTTTGCGGTATCGCAGCCTCGGGACGTACCCCGTTTGTTCTCGGAGCCTTGAACCAGGCACGGTTGCAGGGCGCCCGAACGATTCTGATTTCAACGAATCCGGTGACGATTGTTCGAGGTTTCGCACCTGACGTTGATATCTTGATATGTCCCGACGTCGGCCCTGAAGTGGTTGCTGGTTCTACGAGAATGAAGTCAGGTACGGCACAGAAAATGGTCCTGAACATGCTTACGACAGCGGCCATGGTACGTATAGGAAAGACGTACGGCAATGTCATGGTTGACTTGCAACAAACAAACAACAAACTTCGAGCCCGGAGTATACGAACCGTGCAAACCATATGTGCTCTAGATTCTTCAACCGCCGAATATGTCTTGCG
>NZ_JBKKKY020000596.1:0-421 GCF_046613545.2 Aphanothece microscopica RSMan92
GGCGGGCACGCTGCTGCCGGCGCTGCGTGGCATGACGGGGTCCGCAACCAACAGCTTCACGCCCGCCCTGACGCAGTCCTTCCGCGTCATCGAGGCCGAGGGCGGTGTTGCGGGCAGCTTCAGCGGCCTGGTGCAGCCGGCAGGCCTGGCGGCCGGCACGCGGCTTGATGCGCTCTACACCGCGAATGCCATGACCCTCTGGACGACGCCGGATGACTATCGCGACCTGAGGCCGCATGGCGTGACGCTGACGCCGAACCAGGCGCAGGTCGGCGTAGGGCTCAATGCGCTGCGCGGCGACGCCGGCGTGCGCGTCGCCGCCGATGTGACGGAGGCGCTCGGCGTTCTCTACACGCAGGGTGCCGACTACCTGCCGGGCGTCGTGAATCGCCTTGGCGCCGCGATCTATGGCGATGCGCTG
>NZ_JBKKKY020000597.1:0-421 GCF_046613545.2 Aphanothece microscopica RSMan92
GGGCGGAGCCTGCCCGTGGGCGAGATCATCATGATCCGCGGCATGATGGCGTTCCTGCTCATCGGTCTCATCTGCGCCTGGCAGGGCCTGTTGCCGCAACTGCCGAGGATCGCGCAGCGCAACGTGCTGCTCCGGAGCCTGCTGGACGTCGTCGCCACCATCGCCTTCGTCACTGCGCTCATGCACATGCAGATCGCCAACCTCACCTCCGTCATGCAGGCGGTGCCGCTCGCGGTCGCCCTGCTTTCGATGATCGTCCTGAAGGAAAAGGTCGGCTGGCGGCGGATGAGCGCCATCATCGGCGGTTTCGTTGGTGTACTGATGATCGTGAAGCCCTCGGTCTCAACCTTCAATCACTATGAGCTGCTCGCCCTGCTGATCGTCTTCGCCGTGGCCGTGCGCGACATCCTGACGAAGCGCA
>NZ_JBKKKY020000598.1:0-421 GCF_046613545.2 Aphanothece microscopica RSMan92
GGGTTCTGGCTTGTTTGAGAATAACGGCAACTACGAAACCTACACACTACGGAAAGAAGTAGCCTATACCAACGACAACCAACCCGTAAGCATTCTGTACAACCGGACCCAAAGTTTCCAAAAAGGCACCTATACCATTGAGCTGTACGCCGAGGGATTTAACATAGGTCAGGGGTCCTTCACGATTAAATAAAACAAAGCGCCGCCCGTATGTTGTACCAGCGGCGCTTTCCGGGCTTACCCGGACAAAAAATTAGTCTTTCAGGTCTTCTACCTCGGCTTTACGGGCCGCGTGCCTGGCATCGTACACCACGCACGGAAAGCCAAAAAGGCATTTGTCTTTAATAATATCAGCGACACTTTCGGGCACCAGATCTTCCCAGCCCGGGTCACCGCGCTTGACCATGGCCAAAACCTGATC
>NZ_JBKKKY020000599.1:0-421 GCF_046613545.2 Aphanothece microscopica RSMan92
TTTCCACTTGAGAACATCAGAGCAGACTATCCTTTCCTACCTGCTTTGAGAAACCTGCCCACTCCTTTGTATCAGTCGCAGGTTGGCATCTTGACCACCTCGAACTTTGCTACATCCATCCCTGTCAGCGTCAATGAGACGTCTACACCAGCTCCGATGGCAATTGCCGCAGTTTCTCCGAACCCTACCGTTTCGGGGGCTGAAGTCACATGGTCACTCGAGCGCTCTGGTGTAGTTTACGTTCGCGTAGTAGACATGCTCGGTAACACAGCTCAGACGATCACAAATGGTTTTGTTGAAGCCGGTACGCATGCATTCAACGTGAACACTTCTTCCATGGCATCTGGCACGTACAACGTTGTTATCGGTATGGAAGGCCGTACGGTAACGTCGCCAATTGTTGTCGTGCGCTGATTGTAAC
>NZ_JBKKKY020000600.1:0-421 GCF_046613545.2 Aphanothece microscopica RSMan92
TGCATGGTCAGCACCCTGGTAAAGCTCCGTCGTTACATCGTACCTAGGGGGAGCCTACAAAAGCATGGAAGATGGGCAATATAGCGTCACGCGGGGTGGCAGTCATGCGAAAGTGACACTTACGACGTGATCAAGGAAGCAACGGCCATCACTAGAGCGTCGGCGTGTAACGGACCCTGTACTTGCAGCCCGATAGGTAGGCCATGATCATCCTTACCTGTAGGAACACTTACCGCCGGTATGCCTGAAATGTTGGCAGAAACGGTAAACAAGTCCGATAACCACATCGCTACCGGATCGCTGTTCTTCTCGCCGAGTCGGAAGGCTGTTGTTGGCGTAGTTGGCATTAGTAGGACGTCAACATCTGCGAACATGGCGGCATAGGTATCCGATATCAACCGTCGTGCCTTTTGTGCTTTGC
>NZ_JBKKKY020000601.1:0-419 GCF_046613545.2 Aphanothece microscopica RSMan92
CTCGGCCCGCCGGTCGCAGCCCGCCTCGATCCGCAGCAGATCGCCCGGCGCGACCGCAGGCCCCAGCGCCTGCCACAGCTCGACCACCCGCGCGCCACCCGCGCCGATGCGGTCGTTCTTCACGACCCCCACCGCGCCCGCCCCGGTGCCGGTCAGCACCCGCAGACGCCCGCGCTCGAACCAGCGGTCATCGAACCCCGGCAGCGCGGCGAACCGGAACAGCCGCCGCTCCTCGACCGTCTCGGCCACCACCTCGGCCGCATAGCCCGGCAGGTCCAGGTCGAACCGGCAGGACGCATCGCCCAGCACCGCCGAACAGCCCCGCTGGAACGCCCGCCCCTGCGGCCGGTTCAAGGCCTCGGTCAGCCCGCGCAACTCGGCCCGAAAGGCGCCACCCGCGCGCACCACCTCGCCCAGCG
>NZ_JBKKKY020000602.1:0-419 GCF_046613545.2 Aphanothece microscopica RSMan92
CGCGGGTGCGGGCGCCGGGGTCGAGCAGGTCGCCTTCCTCGGGTGCGGCGCCGGGCGTCAGGTCGGACAGCCCCACCCCGATCAGGCGGAACGGCCCCGGATCGGGCAGCGCGGCCAGAAGGCCCTGCGCCTCGCGCCACAGCCGGTCGGCCGACTGGGTGGGCCGGTCGAGGCTGTGGCGGCGCGTGACCAGGGTGAAATCGGCGCGCTTGAGTTTCAGCGTGACGCTGCGGCCCGACAGGCCCTTGGCCTTGGCGCGGTCGGCGACCGTCTCGGCCAGCCGCCAGATGTGACCTTCCAGCAGGTCACGATCGGCCGTGTCGGTGTCGAAGGTGGTTTCCGACGAGATGGACTTCACCACCTCGTCCCGGGCGACGCGGCGCGTGTCCTGCCCGCGCACCAGGTGATACAGCCGGTCG
>NZ_JBKKKY020000603.1:0-417 GCF_046613545.2 Aphanothece microscopica RSMan92
GGCCCTACAGGCTTGATCCGGCCGATCCCGCCTCGGCTCTGCGGGCCTATCGGCGGATCCGCCTGTGCGACGACGAGCGGATCTTCTTCTGGTGGATGAGCGGCACGCGCTACGCCCAGATCGAGAACAAGCTGACCGCGATGTTCGACATCGAGATCTGTTCGATCTTCCGGGTGAGCGCGCTGCGTGAGGACAGCTTCAGCCTGTCCTCTCTGGAGATGGTGTTCAACCGGCCGGTCGGCGGCGGCCCGCTTCTTGAGCGCTGGACCAATCCGCTGACCGGGGAGGCGCTGACCCCGGTCTATCGCCCGGTCGGCCCCATCACGCTGCCCTACACGCTCGCTGGCGCTGCGATTCCGAGCAGTCTGCCTGGCGCGCGCATTGTCTCGTCGCGCCCGCCGAGGCGCTTTGTGCTGC
>NZ_JBKKKY020000604.1:0-417 GCF_046613545.2 Aphanothece microscopica RSMan92
CTGTGGATTCGCAATAATCATGTTACCTTGCAGGACATAGAGCACCTCATCGGCGCCGAAGATTGTCCGGAACGATTCGGAGTGACGGAAGCCTTCACCCGCCGGAAAGCCGAAGATCAGCTGGTGGATCTTGCTGCTCGACAGATAGATCCAGTCATTGACGAGACCGGCCTCATCGTCACCCCAAAGATAGCGCGTGACCTTGTCGTAGGGGATGAGGGTTGGTTCGCTGAAGCTGGGGCGTGGTGATGATTTATAGGCCATGATGTCAGATGTTTCCTCTATCAAATGAGCGTCAACGGGTTGTGATTCGGATGCATTGTGGCGCTGTCCGTTGGCGGAAGCGGCCTTACAGGATCGAAGCGGCTGGTGACCGCCATGGGCCGCCCCTTCTCCAGCGAGGCCAGCGCCTGGTCG
>NZ_JBKKKY020000605.1:0-417 GCF_046613545.2 Aphanothece microscopica RSMan92
TCGACCGTCTGCTGGGGGTGGGGCTGGACAGTTCGGAGGTGGGCCATCCGCCGTCGAAGTTCACCCGCGTGTTCGCTGCCGCGCGCGCGCAGGGCCTGAAGCTCTTCGCCCACGCCGGCGAGGAAGGGCCGCCGGCTTATGTGAATGAGGCGCTAGATCTTCTGGGCGTCGACCGGATCGACCATGGCAATCGCGCGCTGGAGGATGAGGCGCTCGTCGCCCGCATCGCGCGCGAGGGGCTGACCCTCACGGTGTGTCCGCTCTCCAACAAGGCGTTGTGCGTCTGCCCGGACCTCACCCAGCATCCGCTGAAGCGCATGCTCGATCGGGGCTGGAGGGCGACCGTGAATTCCGACGATCCAGCTTATTGCGGCGGCTATGTCGGGGCGAACTATGCTGCGGTGATCGACGCGCTGC
>NZ_JBKKKY020000606.1:0-416 GCF_046613545.2 Aphanothece microscopica RSMan92
GGCGCAGCATCTCGACGCTGCGGTCGCGGATCGCGGCGCGGCGGGCGCCGCCCCGCGGGGGCAGGGTGGCGTCATGGGCGACCAGCACCTCGCCCAGCTGTTCGCCCACGGTCAGCGCGGGGTTCAGCGCAGTCAGCGCGTCCTGCATGGTCATGGCGATGTCGCGGCCGCGGATTTCGCGCATCTCTTCGACCGTCAGCGCCCGCAGGTCGCGGCCCTGGAACAGGATGCGCCCCTCGGCCACGCGGCCCGGCGCGCGCACAAGGCCCATGACGCTGGCGAAGGTCACGGATTTGCCCGACCCGCTTTCGCCAACGATGCCCAGACATTCGCCGCGTTCCACGGTCACGTCCACGCCGTCCACGGCCCAGACCTCGCCCGCCCGGGTGTGGAACACGGTGCGCAGGCCTTGCACG
>NZ_JBKKKY020000607.1:0-416 GCF_046613545.2 Aphanothece microscopica RSMan92
GGCTTCATCAACAAGCGCCTGCCGGTCTGGCGGGTGGAGACCGCCAGTGGCCCCGTGTTCGCCGACGTGCGCGAGGGGCTGGTCGCGGCCTCCGGCGCCGCCTCCCCCCTCGCCCGGATGGAGGACTGGACCTTCGACACCCTGCACAAGTGGCACTTCCTCGATCCGCTCGGCCGGCGAAACCGCGATTACGGCACCATGGCGGCCACGCTGCTGATCCTCGCCACAGCTGGCTTCGGCCTTGCGCTTGCGGCGCGCCGCCGCCGCCCCTCGTCCAACCAAGGAGCATGACCATGAGAAAGACCCTGCTTGGCGGCCTGCTTGCGTCGGCTGCGGTTCTTGCCGTCTGCAGCCAGCCCGCGCCCGAGGCCCCCAAGGCCGCCGCGTCAGCAGAAAGCCCGCCGGCCGCCGCCCTG
>NZ_JBKKKY020000608.1:0-415 GCF_046613545.2 Aphanothece microscopica RSMan92
TCAGCAATCTCCTGATACTCGAGCTCTTCTTCGTGACGCAGCCTAATGACCTCTCGATACTTGTCCGGCATGGTCTCAAGCGCTTCCTTCAGGAGAGTAAATCGTTCCCTAGCTAGCAAGGCAACATCAGGCGTTTGCTCTCGGTCGGGAGGATCCATGTAAAGGTCCCCACCGTCACGGGTGCTTATGGGTTCGTCAAGGGATACTTGGTGGAAACGCCGCTTCCGAAGATGATCGATACACCTGTTCGATGCAATCTTGTACAACCAGCGGGAAAACGGATATTCGAACTGAAAACTCGGTAATGCCGCATAGGCTTTGACGAACGTGTCTTGGACGAGGTCCTCAACGTCTTCGTCATTCCGGATCATCTTGCGGATAAGAAACGAGACAATACGACGGTACTTTCGTTCCA
>NZ_JBKKKY020000609.1:0-414 GCF_046613545.2 Aphanothece microscopica RSMan92
CTAGTAATCCAACTATTATTTTTTAATCAATTAAAAATCAGTACTCTACATGACTCATACCTGAAACATCATAAATAGTTTTGGTGGCGGAAATGCACTAATACCTATCCAATTTCAATTAATATGCCAAGTTGGTAAAGTGAACGAAAATTTTTTTTTGCTCACTTTACAGACACAAATTTCGGGTCTAAATCACGATTGACTCGGTATACTATACCCTACTTGGGTAATTGCTGTATGATTATATAGTTCGTATCCTTAAATACGTTCCCTGGGTGATTCCTGATGATGTTCTGGTAAATAAACTCAACATCGTTCTTTGTTCCCTGGAAAATTGCGCTACCATTCATGTTAATATCACCGTTATAGTATCCTTTCAACTCATAAAAAGGTAAGGAGAGGGTGTTCCCGGGG
>NZ_JBKKKY020000610.1:0-414 GCF_046613545.2 Aphanothece microscopica RSMan92
ATCGCCCATCTGCGCAAGCGCAGCTATCCCGCCCAAACCCCCGCCCTGTTCCGCCGCATCTGGACCGAACAGGGCGCCGCGCTGATCGACCAGTTGCCGCCGCGCTGGCTGATCTCGGCCGCGATCACCTTTGGCGACCACGGCGCGACCGAGGCGCAGCGCCTGCTGGGGCGCGAGCTGGGGATGCTGTTCTCGGTCATCAAGCTGTATGAGTTCGAGCGCCAGTTCTCGGGCGTCCCGCCCGAGGTGCCCTTTCGCCTGCGTGACCGGATGCCCGCGCCCCTGCCACTGGACATGCCCAATTTCTCGCTGCTGCAAGGCGGGCTGGACGTGAACCTGCTGGCCCCGCTCTGGGCCCGCGCGACCGAGGTCGAGGGGCTGGGCCCGCTGGCCTGCCACCTGCTTGGGGCGCTG
>NZ_JBKKKY020000611.1:0-414 GCF_046613545.2 Aphanothece microscopica RSMan92
TCCTGGTAGTAGTTGCCCGACACGAAGTAGGTGGTGCCGGCGTTGCCTTCGGGCGAGATGACGGTGCGTGCCAGCGTGCCGCCCACGAAGCCCACGATCGAGTCGAAGGCGTCGATCGTCAGCGTCTCGCCGCCGTCGAAGGTCAGCGTCGAGCCCTGGTTGCGCGTGTAGGCCACGCCGCCCGTGGGCACGAAGCTGAGCCCTTCGTCGTTCAGCTCGATCGCATAGCTGACGCGGCTGGACAGCGTGATCGCGCTGGTCGAGAACCGCGTGCCGTCGACGGTGGGTTCGTAGTCGTCCTCGATCGGGGTTTCGGTCACGTCGAAGCTGGTGCTGTCATAGCGCAGCTGCAGGTCCGCGGTCAGGCGGTCGCGGCTGATCACGCCGTAGACGCCCACGTATTTCTGGTCGAAG
>NZ_JBKKKY020000612.1:0-413 GCF_046613545.2 Aphanothece microscopica RSMan92
GTGTCACGGGGGCCACGGGGCATTGGCTCCTCATCAAATGCTACGAGGTGGCCGAGGCATCGGCGGTGCAGCCATTCGCCTATTTCCAGCTCGTCTTTGCAGTGGCCGTGGGCGTCTGGGTGTTTGGCGAAACGCTTGAGGCGCATGTCGTCATCGGCGCGGCCATCGTCGTCGCGGCGGGGCTGTTCACCTTGTGGCGCGAGGCGGTCAAGCGGCGGAAAGCGCGTCCATCTTCGACGCCAGCCTGACGTCCAGGTCGGTCAGGCCGCCCGCGTCATGGGTGGTCAGGACCACGTTGACCGTCTTGTAGACGTTCGACCATTCCGGGTGATGGTTGAGCTTTTCCGCCCAGAGCGCGGCGCGGGACATGAAGCCCCAGGCCTCGACAAAGTTGCGGAAGGTGAAGGTCTTGG
>NZ_JBKKKY020000613.1:0-413 GCF_046613545.2 Aphanothece microscopica RSMan92
CTCGAATTCCTTCTGCAGCACTTCTTTCTCGGCGGTCAGGTTCTGGATCAGTTCGCGGTGCTGGGCGCTGGCCGAATTGAGTTCCTCGCGCAGGTGAAAGCTGGTCCGGCGCGCATTTTCGAGCTCGGTGCGCAGACGGTCGCATTCGTAGTCGCGCTCAGTCAGCAGGCGCCCCTGATCGACGACGCGGTCATCGAGTTCCGCAACGCGCTTGCCGAGCGCTTCGGCTTCGGCGGTCTGCACGCCGAGTTGTTGCTCCAGATCAGCGACGCGCTTGCTGAGATTCTCGACCTTGCCGCGTTCCTCGTTAAGGTTGAGCGTGGCAGCCGCGGCATCCTCGCGTTCCCTGTCGAGGCGATCTTCGGTCTTCTTGATATCGCGTTCGTAATCGCCGATACGGATTTTTAGCGCTT
>NZ_JBKKKY020000614.1:0-412 GCF_046613545.2 Aphanothece microscopica RSMan92
CTGATTTCGCCAAAGAACTCCGTCACATCGAACTGACCGATCACGGCGGCGACCGTGCGCTGTTCCCAGCCGAGGCGGTTGGTGCGGTTCACGTCGGGGCGGAAATCGCTCTTCTCTTCGCGATACTCAGCGCCAAGCGCGACGCCGATGGGGCCGCCGGGAAGCTCGAACAGCTTGGAGCTATCGCCGGTGATCAGGCCGCGCACGACGGTCTGCTCGACCGTCGCAATGTCGGTGGCGCGGTAGTTGATGAAGTCGAGACCTTCCGGCGAGGCCTTGTTCAGACCGAACAGGTTCACCGGGCGGCACTGGCTGGGCTGATAGGTGACCGGCGCCACCGGACGGAACGCCTGCGGATCAAGGAAGCTGGCGATCGGGATCGTGCCGTTCTGCGTGATCCGGCAGACAGGAT
>NZ_JBKKKY020000615.1:0-411 GCF_046613545.2 Aphanothece microscopica RSMan92
CCCCAGGAGTCGGCCAGGACGAACAGCGAGGCCGCGACGACGTTGACGGCCGCGGCGGTCGCCAGCACGAGCCGTCGGCCGAACGCGTCGGCGAAGCCGCTGGTCGGGAGCTCGAGGGCCACGGTCACCAGGCCGCCGACGGCGCTGACGGTGAGGACCTGGGTGACGGTGAGGCCCTGCTCGAGCGGGCGCAGCAGCACGATGGCGACGGTGAGCCCGACGGGCAGCCAGCGGGTGGTGGTGAGCAGCAGCAGCACCCGGCGCGCGGCGGCGGGGGCCAAGGCGGTCACGACCGCGCCTCCTCGACCGGCGCGACGCGCCCGGGCAGCGGGAAGACGTGGGACTGGAAGACCACCGGCTCGGCGCCCTCCTCGTCCTGGTCCTGGAGCGACTCCAGCAGCTCCTCGATCC
>NZ_JBKKKY020000616.1:0-410 GCF_046613545.2 Aphanothece microscopica RSMan92
CCCAAAGCCTTGGCACCGTGTTCTCCGCGATGTTGATTGCTCCATCATGGGGTGGTATGATCAACGGCCTGCTCACGCTGCGGGGAGCATGGGACAAGGTTCGCACGGATCCCGTCCTGAAGTTCATGGTTGTTGGCATCACGGCCTATGGAATGTCCACATTCGAAGGCCCAATGATGTCCATCAAGAATGTCAACGCCATTGCCCACTATACGGACTACATCATTGCCCATGTTCACCTTGGGGCATTGGCGTGGAATGGTGGACTGACCTTTGCGATGCTCTACTTCGTGTTCCCACGGATGTGGCGTACGAAGCTGTACTCGACCACGCTGGCCAATTGGCATTTCTGGGCCATGACGTTGGGAATCGTCTTCTATGTTGTTCCAATGTACTTTGGCGGCATTACG
>NZ_JBKKKY020000617.1:0-410 GCF_046613545.2 Aphanothece microscopica RSMan92
GAAAACATCCTGAACATCAGCACCTTCCTGGCCAATGACTTTGACCTCGAGGACGATGTCTTTGTCCTTCAGGGGGTGCATTCCGTCACCAACGGCACGCTGGTCTTTGACAGCCAGACGGGCGAGATCCGCTTTACGGCCGAGGCGCTGGGCGAGGCGAGCTTCCAGTACGACCTGCTGGATGCCCGCGGTGCCGAGGCGACGATCACCGTCCGGCTGACGGTGATCCCGCTGAACGACCCGCCCGTCGCCCGCGACGACCGCGGCTTCACCACGCTGGAAGACACGGTGATCGTGATCGATCCGGCGGACCTGCTGGCCAATGACAGCGACCCGAACGGCGACGTGCTGGTGCTGTCGGGGCTGGACCGGTTCCCCGAGAACGGGCGCGTGTCGCTGAACGAGGACGG
>NZ_JBKKKY020000618.1:0-409 GCF_046613545.2 Aphanothece microscopica RSMan92
GCGCGGCATCGACATCACGCATGAGACGGTGCGGTTCTGGTGGAACCGGTTCGGGACGATCTTTGGTTCTGAGATCAGGCGGAGCCGCGTCCAGGCGATGCGCCATTTCCGGCATCGGCGCTGGCATCTCGACGAGATGTTCGTCAAGATCAACGGGGTGAAGCACTACCTCTGGCGGGCGGTCGACCACGAAGGCGAGATGCTCGAAAGCTTCGTGACGAAGCGCCGGGACAAGAAGGCAGCGTTGAAGTTCTTACGAAAATCGCTTCGGCGGCATGGCTCTGCCGAGGCAATCGTGACGGATCGCCTGGCGTCCTATGGCGCTGCTCTGAAAGCATTGGGCGCGATCGACAGGCGGGAGATCGGCCGGTGGTTGAACAACCGGGTTGAGAATTCCCATCAACCGTTT
>NZ_JBKKKY020000619.1:0-409 GCF_046613545.2 Aphanothece microscopica RSMan92
CAGCGCCGCACCGGCGCGCTGACCGGCGACAACGCCCATCTGTTCTTCACGCTCGGCGGGGCGATGCCGGGCGGCGAGGTCGAGACGGGCGCGGACCCGACTCTCAGCCTCGAAGCCGTCGCGCCCGGCCATATCGACTATATCGACGTGATCCGGAACGGTGCGCTGGTGCGGCGCGTGGCGCCGGAAGTCGAGGCGTCCCCGATCGATGGCGACAGCGCAGAGCTGGAGACCATCGTCGTCCTGGAACTGGGGTGGGGCGCGCGCGGCAGGCAGCACCGCTGGAGCGGATCGCTGCGGGTCGAGGGCGGAGAGATCCTCTCGGTCGAGCCGCGCCTGCGCGGCAACGAGGTCGTCTCTCCGCTCGAAGGCGATGCCGACGGGCAGGACGAGGACGAGGTTTCGCTCG
>NZ_JBKKKY020000620.1:0-408 GCF_046613545.2 Aphanothece microscopica RSMan92
CCTTCCCGTTCTATCCTGGCAATGAGGAGATGATCCTTGTAGATGGCGTCCAGATAGAAGACGCGCGGCATCAGTCCGAATTCGTAGTCTTCGGCATTCGACGCATCATAACCATACGGCAGGACAATCTCTCGAAAGACATACGTCAGCCCGTCTCCCGTATGATAGCGTACGATCCGTGGGTGCCAACTCCGGCTATCGCATGGATTGGTCAGTGTGCTGTAGCTTGGCTCCGGTTGGGTAGCATGTTCCACACAGACCTTCGTAGTACAGCGCTGCTCGAAGAGGGCATTCCATGAATCCGGAAGATAGTCCGGATCGAATTCCACATCGGCAAAAGACACATCGTTGTATCCTGTCGAGTAGTATCGACCCGTATAGTACAGATCGGCCGCGTTGGGATCGTTG
>NZ_JBKKKY020000621.1:0-408 GCF_046613545.2 Aphanothece microscopica RSMan92
TACTTGATCATGGCTAATTCCAGGTTTCGCGCCGCCAGATCGTTGTTTTTTTGGCTAAACTCCAATGATTTCCGGGCCTGTTGGTAGGCGCTGAGCCACTCTGCCTCCTGGGCCTGCTGCCGTTGGCGCTCGGCCAATAGCTCGGTCTGGACTATATCCGCCCGTATTTTGGCCCGGTCGAGATTGCGAAGCCGGACACCACCGTTAAAGATCGGGACGTCCAGCCGAACGCCCACCACCCCAATACTAAACCAGGGCTCCTGAAAATTCAGAAAGTTGAAAGCCTGGCGCTGCGCCTGGGCCGTATACCGTCCGTACAGCGAGAGTTGGGGTAGGCGCGTTGCCTGCTCCCGATCAATCGCTGCCTGAAAGTAAGTTTGCTGCGCCACTTTCAACTTAATCTGTGGG
>NZ_JBKKKY020000622.1:0-408 GCF_046613545.2 Aphanothece microscopica RSMan92
CGGCACCGCGAATCTCGCCATCGACAACGAAAACGGCCGCGAAGTCCTTGAAACCATGCGCGCCATGATCGGCTACATGGGACCGGACTACCTGACCTACGACGCCAACGAGCTGAACAAGCTCTGGGATGCCGGCCAGGTCGCGATCATGAACCAGTGGGGCTCGCTCGCCGGGGCCGCCATCGGCGCCGAGGCCAACCCCGACGTCGCCGCCAACACCGCCTTCGCCGCGACTCCGGTCCTCGGTGACGGCACCGTGCCCGCCGCCGCGCTCTGGTGGGATGGCTTCACTATCGCCAAGAACATCAGCGACGAAGACGCCGCCGCCTCGTTCCAGGCGATGGTCCACGCGATCTCGCCCGAAACCATCGCGGCGCATCCCGACGCCGCCACCTGGCTCGTCGAAGG
>NZ_JBKKKY020000623.1:0-407 GCF_046613545.2 Aphanothece microscopica RSMan92
CTTTCGGAATCCCCTCCTGACCGGAAACAGGATAGGATCGACCCTATTCCGTAATGTTTACTGAATCCCAAAGATCGCCCGCTCATGTCGTTGAATACTATAAAGTTCGGGCAGAAGAAGAAGTCAGTATCTGTTCCGTTAAACAATGTCAGTTCAATAATCGTCTCTTCTTTGGTAGTCTGCCAGCGCAATTCAGACCACATACTTCTCGACGTACTGCTATCATGACCATCTAGTTTCGCATGTACTGAACGTGGCCACAAGAGAAATAGGAAAACCAGCACTCCGATGGAACTCAGTCGCATGGCTCCTCCGCTTGTCTAGACGCATCATTTGTTGCAGCATCAACACCCCTGGAGCCACCAACTACACCAAAGTGCAGCCAAGAACCTTCCTGTCCGTCTCGA
>NZ_JBKKKY020000624.1:0-407 GCF_046613545.2 Aphanothece microscopica RSMan92
GAATCCGGTGGGAGAGGAATCTGCCGAAGGTGCGGGTGCAGGTGCGGGTGCGGGTGCGGGTGCGGGTGCGGGTGCGGGTGCGGGTGCGGGTGCGGGTGCAGGTGCAGGTGCAGGTGCAGGTGCAGGTGCAGGTGCAGGTGCAGGTGCAGGTGCACTGAGGTGGCAGGACTTCACCACACCCGGTATCGGGTCGCCGAAGACCTTGTTGCTGCAATGGACGGGCCCTGTCAGGGTCCTCACCACATACTGGCCGCGTGCCCCGTAGGCCACCGTCTGCTGGCCCGAGAAGTTGCACCACTTGCGTTCCTGTGCGCAGGCCACTGCATTGAAGGGTTGTCCGTTCACCCAGATCGTTCCCGTTTCGGAGGATGATGTGCGGGTCAGGGTTTCGGTGTCGGTGTTCAGCA
>NZ_JBKKKY020000625.1:0-407 GCF_046613545.2 Aphanothece microscopica RSMan92
CCCGCCCCGTCCACCATCCGCACCAGCGTTCCCCAGGCCAGCCGTAGCGCATCGGCATCGCGCAGGCCGGGCCGCATGCAGAACCGCCCCACCTCGATCATGGGCAGCGGATAGCTCGCCATCGGCGCAAGATCATAATACTGCGCGGAATAGCTCCGTTCCATTTCCGCCCCCGAACCGAGCGCGAGCACCCGATAGGAGCAGACCAGACGCCCTGTGGCAGCCTCCTCGATCAGGACATGGCGGCAGAGGTCGTCGAAACTGTCCGTCTCGAGCCTGTCGGGGCGGCCGGTTCGTCCCGCCGCCTCGATGAAGCACAGATGCCGCAGGGCAAGCGTGGCGGCGCGGTCGGCCTCGCTTGCCGCGACGCGGGCGCGCAACCTCCCGGCCCAGCGGCTCGCCCCTGC
>NZ_JBKKKY020000626.1:0-407 GCF_046613545.2 Aphanothece microscopica RSMan92
GCCCGGCTGCCCGCGGAGGAAGCGCGCGCCACACCGGCCGCCGCGGTCGCGGCGCGGGGCTTCGCCGCGCTTTCCGCGCATGGCTTGCCGGGCACAGGCCGCAGCCAGCAGGGCCAGGCAGAGCAGCATCAGGCAGGCCAGGCTCGTGCCGCGCCGGGCATGGTGCGCGGCAGTGGCGTCTGGCGGGGCGACTCGCATTTTGTGGGTCCCGTAACCGCGCGCGGCCGATGGTCGGGGAAAGCGGTTAAGAAGGCGTGCAGGATGCGCCACGCGAGCCCCACCTTACTTCCATCAAAAAGCAAGCTTAGCACGATAAAATATTGTTATTAATAACAAAACATCGAGCCCAACTGATTGCCCCCTGAAGAGGCTTGACCTGGACCATCCCGGGATAGGAACATAGCAAG
>NZ_JBKKKY020000627.1:0-407 GCF_046613545.2 Aphanothece microscopica RSMan92
CGGATGGCGACCCGGGAAAGCTGAGTCCATCCTATTTGTATTTTGGAGATAGCAAAGGTTCGGTATGGCAAATGCCCTATCACATGAGTAGTGAGGCTGGGCTTCCAAAGATTTTAAAATCGAAGTAATGCCTAGTCCAACATCCTGCCTTTTCAGAGGGTATGAGGTAATCCGAATATTAGAGGATATGAATTAGTGTATTTTGTTAAAAAGTTACTATACTTTCTTGACATTATGATAGCTTTGTATCAAAGACTGGAATACTTTTTATTCCTGACGAAATCTAATGGGCGGGCAGTATCTACTATATTCTGACGAAGATCTTCTTGATCTCATGCGGTTGCATGATGACGAGCTGGCTTTTGGGGAGCTATACGACCGGTATTTCAGGCCATTATTTAACTACT
>NZ_JBKKKY020000628.1:0-406 GCF_046613545.2 Aphanothece microscopica RSMan92
GCCCCGCCCGCGCGGTTCAGGGTTGCGCAAGGGGTTGGCGTCATCCTGCCGCCGTGCCGCGCGCGCGCCCCGGCCGCCCGATCCTCTCGTTTCGACACGCCGCCCGCGCGCACAGCGCCATCGCAGCCGCGACGTTAACGAAAGATTAACACGCCTGTTCAACGCCTTGCGCGGAACCTACCCGCGCCGCCCGGCAAAGAAGGCGCGCAGCATCTCGCCCGCCGCATCGGCCCCGATCCCGTCATAGACTTCGGGGACATGGTGGCACTGGGGATGGGCAAAGACCCGCGGCCCCTGCGCCACGCCGCCCGACTTGGGGTCCGCCGCGCCATAGTAGAGCCGCGCGATGCGCGCCGCCGAAATGGCCGCCGCGCACATCGGACAGGGCTCCAGCGTCACATAGAGG
>NZ_JBKKKY020000629.1:0-406 GCF_046613545.2 Aphanothece microscopica RSMan92
CGCTGCTCCTGATTGATCCGGCATTGCTAAGGGCCCTGACATGAACACCGCGCGCCGGCTCACCATTCTGGGGTCCACAGGCTCGATCGGGCGATCCACGCTGGATGTGGTCGCCCAGGCCCGCGCCACCGAGCCGGACGCCTTTCCGATCGCCGCGCTGGTAGGCGGGCGCAAGGTGGGCGAGCTGGCCGAACAGGCCCGCCGGTTTCGCCCCCAGATGGCCGTGATCGCCGATCCCGCCCTGCTGGACGATCTGCGCGCCGCGCTGGCTGGCACGAATATCGGCGTCGCCGCGGGCCCGGAGGCGGTTGTGGAAGCCGCCGCCATGCCCGCCGATTGGGTGATGGCGGCGATCGTGGGGGCGGCCGGCCTTGCGCCCACGCTGGAGGCTGCACGCCGCGGGGCG
>NZ_JBKKKY020000630.1:0-406 GCF_046613545.2 Aphanothece microscopica RSMan92
CTACGATGCCGGCGAGTGCGAGGAACTTGTTCATGGGATACTCCAAAAAAAATGTGGTAGATGATGTGGGATTCGTTGTGCGAAGCATGTCCATCATGCTTACACCTTCTACCCTCGGAATTCCGTGCCAACAACTTCCAGACGTCCATACCATCTCCGTATCTTCCTGATTTACAAGGACTTGCGCCATATACCACCTAGGCCGCTCCACTTTCCGTGTTTCAACACGGTTTCTACGCTGTTCCCCCTACGTGCTATCACGTAGCATCAAGCAGCAAGGCCATCGCAGACCTTGGTATTGCATTCGCCTCGATATAAACGTAGTTTAGGGAGGTATCAACCTTGTTTCATTGGAGTTGGAATGGCAGCGACTGGACGTGGCGGTTTGACGGCTCTGTGGACGATT
>NZ_JBKKKY020000631.1:0-406 GCF_046613545.2 Aphanothece microscopica RSMan92
CTCCATCCCCACCTCCTGCGGCATCGGATCAGCAGGCCGCGACGTAGCGGCGCCCCTGCGCATCGCGATAGTAGCACTGACCCGGCGTCGTGGCCGGGCCGATCAGGGTCGAGGCCGCGACACCCACCGCCGCGCCGATCAGCGCGCCCTGGGTGCGGTCTTCCTCGCTGGAGACGGCGGCGCCGACCGCGGCCCCGCCCAGCGCCCCCAGCGCGGCATTCTGGTCAGAGGTGGCACAGCCCGTCAGGGCCAGCCCGAGAAACGGAATGAACAGCACGGATTTCGGCATGTCGGTCATCCTTTCGCCAGTGGACCGGCTGTATAACACGGGCCGACGGGTTTCTGTTCCCTGCCCCCAGGGGGGCGGCCGGAACCCGCCCAAACCGGCCCGCGGGATCGGCGGATT
>NZ_JBKKKY020000632.1:0-405 GCF_046613545.2 Aphanothece microscopica RSMan92
GCCCGACCGTGTGGCCCGACACGTCGATCACTTGGGCCACCTCGCCGCAGACCGTGACCGCATCGCCGGGCGCCACCGCCTGATCCAGCGCGGGCAGGCGATGGGCATCCGCCGCCGCCCCCCGCACCCGCGCGCCCGTCGCCGCGCGCAGCGCATCCACCCCGTCGATATGGTCGCCGTGGTGATGCGTGATCAGGATGTCGGTCAGCCGCCAGCCCCGCGCCGCCAGCGCCGCCGCGATGGGCGCCGCCTCGGGCACATCCACCACCGCCGTGTCGCCCGACGCGGCGTCATGGATCAGGAAGGCATAGTTGTCCTTCAGGCACGGCACCGTGACCAGTTCAAGCGGCATGGCGTTTCCCCCCGTCTGCGTTATCCTGCGCGCCGACCTTGGCCCGGGAAGGC
>NZ_JBKKKY020000633.1:0-405 GCF_046613545.2 Aphanothece microscopica RSMan92
CGGCAACCGACCGGTGTTGCCCGCCGGTGCAGCCGAAGCCGATCGAAAGATGCGCCTTGCCCTCCTGCAACTGCGCAGGCAGCAGAAAGAGGATCAGATCGCACAGCTTGTCAAAAAACGGCCCAAAGCGCGGGTCGGCCGCCATGTAGTCGACCACCGCCGGGTCGCGCCCGTCACGGTCGCGCAGGGCGGGGTCCCAGTAGGGGTTCCGCAGGAACCGGCAGTCAAAGATCATGTCCACCCCGCGCGGCACCCCCCGCTTGTAGCTGAAGGACTGCAGGCTGACCGCCAGCCGCGGCCCCGGCCCCTGCCCGAACCAGCGGCCCAGTTCCGCCTTGAGGTCGTGCGGGCTCATTTCCGTGGTGTCGATCAGGTGGTCGGCGCGCACCTTGATCGGTGCCAGCA
>NZ_JBKKKY020000634.1:0-404 GCF_046613545.2 Aphanothece microscopica RSMan92
CCCCGACATGACCGAGGCTGCCGCCGCGCTGGCGGAGCGGCTGGGCATCTCGCGGGCCGAACAGGATGCCTGGGCGGTGGCCAGTCACGCGCGGGCGCGTGAGGCACAGGTGCGGCTGCGACAGGAAATCGTATCCTTGGCAGGTATTTGTGACGATACCTTCACACGTCATCTGAGGCCCGTCACCGCCGCGCGCGCCCCCGTTCTGGCGGGCAGCGTCACCGCCGCGACCACCGCCGTCGCCGCCGATGGTGCGGCCTTTTGCGTGGTCAGCGCCACGCCCCGGGGCGCCCGGCCCCTGCGCATCGCCGCCTGCGCCACGCTGGGCGCGGCGCCGGAGGCGCCGGGCCTTGCGCCGCTGGCCCCCATCGCGGCCGTCCTGGCGCAGACCGGTCTGCGCCCCG
>NZ_JBKKKY020000635.1:0-404 GCF_046613545.2 Aphanothece microscopica RSMan92
CAAGAAAAAACACGGATCGATGCCAGGAAAAACCTACAGTGACAGAGGTTGGGAGTGTGCGTGTGGACCGAACAAAAACGCGGAATGGGAGTTCGACACTCGCGCCCGCTTTCGCCGTTACGTCCGATCCTTCCACACGAACCCGTATTGAGTCGGGCAGTTGCTCAAATGACGCCTCTATCCGAATATCGATGCTGTCGGGGCACTCGCCCTCAACGACAATTCTGATCGTCTGCACGACTGAACCAACTGAATCGTACCGGATCGTCGCGACGGGAACGACATAGGCAGGATTCTGATCGTCCTGCCAAAACGTTGTTCGAACGCCACGTTCCGGCGAACCTGCAACAACACGAATTGTGCGCATACGGAGGGGCGCACGTATGGTGTCGAGAGGGATAACT
>NZ_JBKKKY020000636.1:0-404 GCF_046613545.2 Aphanothece microscopica RSMan92
GCCGCCCAGAATTAATTCGTAAGGGGTAAGCCCCTGGTCATTTCCTCCCAAATCGGCCGGTTCGTCGGCCAGAACTTCGTGCTCACGTGCTTGCAGCGACACCAGGTAATCTTCCATTCCCAGCACAGCCAGTAAATTAGTTACACTCATTTCAAAAATGATGGTATTTTTAGAAATGTAGTAAATATGCATGTCCCCTGCAACTATTGGTGGTTTCCGGGAATCAGGTTCAATTTATGATTGGAGGGGTAGCCTTCGTTGCAATTCCCGTGAGGCACAGTTTGTTTGGTCACAGGTAGAGGGCTGACGAAAACTTTCGCAATAATTTAGTAAGGTTACTTTTCGGATGTGTTGATACCAAAGCTGAGCCCGGCATATATATCAACTCCCTGGGCTTTGATCGT
>NZ_JBKKKY020000637.1:0-403 GCF_046613545.2 Aphanothece microscopica RSMan92
AAAAGGTTGTAATTGTTGATGAACTTCAAAAGGCTGCTATCCGGAACAACTGGGGGCTCTGCCAGAACAATGGCTTTGTATACGTGTACAACGGCTGCTACTGGAAAAGGATGGACCGAGGTGAGTTGGAAACCTTTTTGGGCAAAGCCGCTCGAAAGATGGGTGTCAATCGCATCGACGCAAAAGAGTGCATATTTAAGGCCCAACTGGTTGCCCAATTTTATTCGGATGCTATGTTGCACAAGCCCCTACCGGTTAACGGCAGGGTACTTATTAACTTTCAGAACGGAACGCTCGAAATCAATGACGGTAAGCAGAGGTTTCGGACCTTTCAAGGGAGTGACTTTCTAACCTACCAGCTTCCTTTTGCTTATGATCCCGAAGCTAAGGCCCCACATTGGCA
>NZ_JBKKKY020000638.1:0-402 GCF_046613545.2 Aphanothece microscopica RSMan92
GCGCGGGGCCTATCGGCCCTGTCGCTCGGCGAGGAGGCGGCGGCGGGCGTCGGACTGGATCTCGCCCGGGCGCGCATCGCTGTGGTCACCGGCGCGGGCCTTGTCACAGGCGCGGCTGTGAGCCTTGCCGGCGCGATCGGCTTTGTCGGGCTGGTCGCGCCGCATCTGGTGCGGCCCTGGGTGGGGCATGATCCGGCCCGAACGCTTGCGCCATCAGCGCTCCTGGGCGGGCTGATCCTTGTGGCGGCCGATAGCGTGGTGCGTGTTGCGCCGGGCGCAACAGAGCTCAAGCTTGGCGTCGCTGCCGCGCTGATCGGCGCGCCGGTGTTTGTCTGGATCGCGGCCCGGCGCAGGAGCCACGATGGCTGAGCTCGCCCTCACCGATGTTCATGTCGCGCGCGG
>NZ_JBKKKY020000639.1:0-401 GCF_046613545.2 Aphanothece microscopica RSMan92
GCAGCGGAAACTGTTCAAGAAGATCGGGCAGGAGATCGCCGCGGACCCGGAGCTGAACGCCGACCTCATCGAGCCGTTCAAGAGTCAGGGTATTGGTGCCCTCGAGGAAGGGACATTGGTGATCCGCGGCAAGTACAAGGCCAGGGCCGGACATCAATTCCAGATCCGCAAGGCGATTCTGTCGAAGGTACGGACCACGCTTCAGGAGAATGGCATCAAGCTGGTGCCGAGACCGCTTCATATGCCGCAGATGGGCGGATGACCGCTCACCATCTGGCATCGACCGGGCATCCTGAGGCCCGATCCGGCGCGTGGCCTGCCCGCGAAAAATGGCCTCCTGCGACAGGATTTCGAACCTCTGCACGGGGCCGCCATGGCGCAGAAGGAGCGCAAGTCCGACG
>NZ_JBKKKY020000640.1:0-400 GCF_046613545.2 Aphanothece microscopica RSMan92
GCCCGCGATGCTGGTGCAAGCCCACCGTCGCAAGCTACGGCTGACCGGCACGAGCTCGCACGGATGATTCTGGCCGATGCCAAGCCGGGCGAGATCCAGGGCGTCGATGGCCTGAAGGGCGCGGTCCTGCCGACACAGATCATCCTGCGGCCGCTGCCGCCCGAAGTCGAGCAGCAGGATCAGCAACTGCGCGGCTACCAATACACGCTGATCGGCGACGATGTATTGATCGTCGATCCGAGGAGCCACGTGATTGTCGAGGTTATCGAGTAGCTCTTTAGGGCTTCGGCAGGACTGGGGTTTGCAACGCGCAACCCTCCCGCCGCGCTGACACTCAAGCCACATCTGGCCCCGTCGGCTCGCGCCGGCGGGGCTTGTGTATAATGCGGTTTGCACCCGT
>NZ_JBKKKY020000641.1:0-400 GCF_046613545.2 Aphanothece microscopica RSMan92
GCCTGTCAGGACCAACGCACCGGTCAGGGTGCAGGCAAACAGGGCAACGAGCGGTGCCGGCACGATCCGGTTGATGCGCGGCGGCGTCAGGTAGACGATCAGCAGCGTGATCAGCCCCAGCGCGAGCGCCGCAAACGATACGGCCATGAGTTGTCCGGGCAGCCGCTCCAGCGCCACCAGGGGATTGCCGCCCTGTCCGGTGTGGCCGATGAGCGGCCCCAACTGGATGATGACGATGATGCACCCGATCCCGCTCATGAAGCCCGATATCACGGGATAGGGCACCAGACGGATGTACTGCCCCAGGCGCAGCACACCGAACAGGACCATCAGGGCACCGGCCATCACGAACACGGTGAAGGCCATGGCCGGGTCGTGCGCGTACTGCGCCAGGATGCCG
>NZ_JBKKKY020000642.1:0-400 GCF_046613545.2 Aphanothece microscopica RSMan92
GATGCGACGTCGATCAGCGCAGCGGTGCGGGCGAGCAGGTCCGGGCCGCCGCCCCGCCGTCTCAGAGCGCCACCCCGTGGGTGCGCAGGACGTCGTTGAGCGCTGCCTTGTCGTGGCGTTCGCCGACGTCGAGGCGCTTGATGACGAGGGCGCAGGGCAACCCGTAGGTGCCGCCTGCGAACTCGCGCGGACGCGTCGCGAAGACCGTCACGCACCAGGGCGGCACGACACCGCGGGAGAGTTCCTCGCCGGTCTCGGCGTCGATGACCGGGATCGAGTCGTTGAGGATGACACCCGAACCCAGCACGGCGCCCTGGCCGACCCGGGCTCCGTTGGTGATCATGGCCCGGCTGCCGATGAAGGCGTCGTCTTCGACGATGACGGGTGAGGCCATCGGGGG
>NZ_JBKKKY020000643.1:0-400 GCF_046613545.2 Aphanothece microscopica RSMan92
ATCGGCCGGCAGCGTCCAACTGAAGGCGCTGTCCTCATTCGCCTGCTGGTCGGCGAGGGCTGCGCTGACCGTTGGCGCGTCATTGGTGTTGGTGACCGCCAGGTCAAAGGTATCGCTGACGCTCGCCCCGTCCCCGTCCGTCGCGGTGACGCGGATCGACAGGGTGCCGACATCGGCATTGCCCGGCGTGCCCGAGAAGGTGCGCGTGGTTGCGTCGAAGCCCAGCCAGGCCGGCAGCGGCGAGCCATCGGCCAGGGTGGCGCTGTAGGTGAACGAATCCCCCGCATCCACATCGGCGAAGGCATCGGCCGGCAGCGTCCAACTGAAGACGCTGTCCTCGCTCGCCTGCTGGTCGGCGAGGGGTACGCTGACCGTTGGCGCGTCATTGGTGTTGGCCACG
>NZ_JBKKKY020000644.1:0-399 GCF_046613545.2 Aphanothece microscopica RSMan92
TCAGCCAGCCGCTGGCCGCCATCCGCAACTATGCCTATGCGTTGAAGGTGTCGTTGAGCCTCCGTCCGGCAAGTTCCGAACACCGCGCCATTGCCGACCGCCTGGGCGAGGAGACCGAGCGCGCCATGGAGGTCGTCCGCAAGTCCGCCGCATGGGTCCTCAAGACACGGATGAAATGGGCGTGTGCGACATCCACGAGGCGATATCGCACTCGGTGCGGCTCGTGACGCTTGGCGCGGACCCCGCGCCGCCGATCACCGTCACGGCGGGAAATGGCAAGGTGCTCGTTGCGGGCTCCCTTCCGATGATCGGCCAGGTCGTGGTCAACCTGCTCAAGAATGCGCTCAGCGCATCATCGGCCGCGGGCTGCGCCGGGGCGGAGGTCAGCGTAACGCTCCG
>NZ_JBKKKY020000645.1:0-398 GCF_046613545.2 Aphanothece microscopica RSMan92
TGGTGCTGGATGAATCGGCACTGGACGGAACGCTTCCTGCGTATGCAGACCAGGATGGTGTGTATAGCGCGACGGTGGATCTGTCGACCGTGTTTGGCGATGGTGATCTGGGAACAGATGTGCCGACGGGTGAGACAAACTACACGGTTGAGCTATTTGAAGGAACGACGGTGGCGTCGGGTCTGTTCATTTTGGATGAGACGCAGCCAGACGGGAAGGGAGCGTCGATCGATCTGGTGGATGACGGGAGCGGAACGGTCAGGGGTGTGGTGAGCGGGACGACAAATGAGGTATTCACGATCAGCGTGGATGCATCAGGTGTGGTGACGTTTGCATACACCGATCAGGTGAATCCAGCCAATATCTGGCATTCGGATCCGGACAGTAATGATGAGTCA
>NZ_JBKKKY020000646.1:0-398 GCF_046613545.2 Aphanothece microscopica RSMan92
GCATGGGGCGGTAGCTCAGCTGGTTAGAGCAGTGGACTCATAATCCATCGGTCACGGGTTCAAGTCCCGTCCGCCCTACTTCGCTTGAATCCCGAGCCGGTCGCGCCGCGCTGGGGACAGGTCGACCCGTAGGCATCGCGATTAGGTCGGACAAGTCGAGCTCGAGCTGGGCGGCGATAGCTCCAAGATCGTCCACCGAAAAGCTGATCCCCGCGTTCGTGCGCCGGCTCATGTAGGACTGCGTCCATCCAAGAAGTCGCGCCAATTCGGCGTCTTTGAGCCCTCGGACCGCCATGTGCGCGCGGACCGCCGCTGCTACGTCCTGTCGGGCGCGGAGGCGAGTTTCGATCGAGGTGACGTTGCTGTTGCTCATGTTGACAGTATGAATCGAATCGTTG
>NZ_JBKKKY020000647.1:0-398 GCF_046613545.2 Aphanothece microscopica RSMan92
CGGCCACGTTGTTTGAGAATGCGCGGTCCGGCGATTGGGTGGCGGTACTCACCGTTACCGGCGGCGCGCTCGATGTTCGCCTCACCGGACCGGATGCAGGGCGCTTCAGCACCAGTTTCGATCCTGTTTCCGGCCGCGTGACCATCGTGCCTGCCGCGGTGTTCGACGCGGAGGCACTGGGGGTGGGCGCTGCCTTCGTGTTCAGCGTCTCTGTCCGCACTGCAGATGGCTGGGTGGCGCTGGCTGCTCAGTATACTGTCAGCCTTATCGATCTTGACGACACGCCGCCCGAGGGGCTGCGCTTCCTCACCGGCGGCGCCGTCCTGGCAAATGATGTCGGTGCGGAGGTCGGCCAATTGGTGGCAGACGACCCCGACACCGCCGGTGAACTGGATTAC
>NZ_JBKKKY020000648.1:0-398 GCF_046613545.2 Aphanothece microscopica RSMan92
GCCGGATCACGATACGCCTGCAATATCAGGTCGGCATGGCCACCGAGCTCGTGGATGAAGGCCGTAGAATGACGAGGATGGTGACCCGCATCATTTTTAATCCTGATATAGATCTCCATACTCCCAGACCGCGAAGCAGGGGCGTCTGTCTTGCCTAGTGCTTCGTGCATACGTCTCGGAGCTAACGTCATACCGTCTGCATCTGCTCTGATAAGTGAGATATCGTTAATGTCAGAACCGTTAGGATGCATGATGGGAAGTGATTCTCCACCATTGATCATGGACACCGTTATGGTCTCAACGTCACTTGCCATGGCATCAAGTATTCGCACAAACAACGTTGTGTCTCCTGTTGCTCGGATGCCTTCCTTCAATCTTTCGGCGTCCAAGGTCCCATC
>NZ_JBKKKY020000649.1:0-398 GCF_046613545.2 Aphanothece microscopica RSMan92
CGGCTGGGCATCGCCAACGATGAGCCGATCAGCGTCTCGCGCCATCATTTCAGCTTCGATCGCTTTCCCACGTTCGCCGAAGTCTATGCCCGCTCGCGCTCCGTCACCCAGACGCTGCGCGATTCCGGCGTGCCCGACTACACCCGCAAGCGCACCCGCATCTCCACCCGCCTGCCGACGCCGCGCGAATGCGAGCAGCTGCATGTGCCGCGCCATGTGCCGCTGATCGTGACGCAGAGCTGGAACGTGGACGGACTCGACAGGCCGCTCGAATACGGAGAGGCCCGGTTTGCATCCGATCGGGTCGAGATCGAGATCGAGCCCGAGCCCCGCCCCTCCCTGGACTAAGCCCGCCGAAGGACTGCGCCCATGACCCTCGTCCTCTCCAACGCCCGCAT
>NZ_JBKKKY020000650.1:0-397 GCF_046613545.2 Aphanothece microscopica RSMan92
TCCGGCCCATTGAGCATGCCTTCTTCGTCCGTCCCTCACGTATGGCCACACTGGTGAAACACTGGTTGGTCTGTAACATCAGTGGCGCTCATATCTCAGCACCATCTTCTCTACTGAGACCACGATGAGAAACAGGGTGATGGCAAGGAAGGAACAGAGCGTGATGGCGGCATAGAGCCGGCCTGACTGGTAGTTGAAGGTGGCCTGTATGATCATGGCGCCGAGCCCCCTGTCGGACCCGATCCATTCACCGACCACCGCGCCAATGACAGCGGTTGCCGAGGATATCCGGAGCGATGCGAACAGGAACGGCATTGACCTGGGCAACCGGAGCTTCCACATGGTTTCGAGCCGGGAGGCGGACAATACGCGGAACAACTCAAGCTCGTTGGAACTG
>NZ_JBKKKY020000651.1:0-397 GCF_046613545.2 Aphanothece microscopica RSMan92
CCTGCAAGGGCCAGCCGCCCGGCACCACGCGCGACAGGCCACAGCCCGCGCCAGCCGCCACCACGCCGCCCAGGAACAAGGCCAGCGCACCCCCCCGACGGCGCGGCGCCGGCGGCTGTGGCGGGGGGGCAGGTTCGGCGCGCGGCGGGGGCGGCGGCGTGTCGTCGGGTTCGGCCAGCAGCTCGACCACAGGCGACGGCGGGGGCAGTGCGGTTTCGGGGGCGTCGTCCAGGATGCTGTCGACGGCCTGCACGTCATCGGGCGCGCGGTCGTCCGTGCCGGTGGGGCCGCTGTCCTTGCGCGTCCGGGGGGGTGCCATGATCTGCCTCCGATCGAGGGGCCTTCGGGCGGACCCTAGCCCTTTGGCGCGGCTGCCTCAAGCATCCGGGGCTGCGGC
>NZ_JBKKKY020000652.1:0-397 GCF_046613545.2 Aphanothece microscopica RSMan92
TGCAGTCGACAAGCAGCATCGTTCCGGGCGACATCAGCTCGGGCGCGGGGTCGTAGGTCGGAAACCACCAGTGCAGCACACGGTCCGTCCGCAGCCCGAAATGCGCCGAGACGAGACGGTCGCCGACATAAAGCGTCGAGAACATTCCCCCGAAAGAGGGCGTGTCGGTGCGGCGGAGATCCTCGATCAGCGCGCGGGTCCAGGCGGTGGTCAGGAAACCGTCGAGACCGAGCTTGCGCAGCGCGGCGTCCTTCCACTGCACGAAGGTGTCCCACGCCGCCTCGGAGGGATCGTTGGCGACGAAGCGGATGGGGCCGATCTCGCGTTCGGTCTTGCGCCGCTTGCGCGCGAGCGCGGAGAATTCGCGCGACTGGGCCGAAACCTCGGACTTCCAGGC
>NZ_JBKKKY020000653.1:0-396 GCF_046613545.2 Aphanothece microscopica RSMan92
CGAGGTCCAGCGCGCGCAGGAGGCCTTCGAGGCCCTCGCCAACCAGGAACGCGACGGCCAGCTCTCGGGCGCGGCAGGCGAAGGCGCCGTCTTCCGCGTCCTCAGCCAGAAAAGCGACGAGCTGCGCAATCTCCAGGACCAGATCGCCCAGCAGCAGCCCCTCATCGAACAGGCCTTCGACGAGGGCAACGCCATCCTCGGCCGGATGCGCGCGCTCACCGTCGGGGCCGGGCCCGTGGACCAGCGCTCCGTCGCCTTCTCCGAGGAAAGCGTCCGCCTCGCCGGCATCATCTCGAACCTCAACCAGTATTCGGTCGCCCCGCTCGTGGCGCGCGCCGCGGGCGACCTGCCGGCCTCGGTCGTGCTGCCCGACCTCGACGGCCGCAACCCCGCCAT
>NZ_JBKKKY020000654.1:0-396 GCF_046613545.2 Aphanothece microscopica RSMan92
GTCGGCAGCCCCGCCCACGGTGACAAGACCGTCACCGCTGATCGCCAGCGTGTCGACCGGGCCCAGCTTCGCCGTCAGGGTGACGCCGCCCGTCGAGTCCAGCTCTGCCGTGACCGCCAACGCGTCTTCAAGCCCGCTCAGGTCGGCAGTCGGCGCGTCCTCCAGCGCCGTCACCGTCACGGCGTTGCCGGTGCCCGTGACCGCCGCCAGCAGATCGGCATCCGCCGCCGACAGGCTCAGCGATGCCGTTTCGGACAGCGCTATTGTCGTGACGCCGACGGCAAGGTCGGCAGCCCCGCCCACGGTGACAAGACCGTCACCGCTGATCGCCAGCGTGTCGACCGGGCCCAGCTTCGCCGTCAGGGTGACGCCGCCCGTCGAGTCCAGCTCTGCCGT
>NZ_JBKKKY020000655.1:0-396 GCF_046613545.2 Aphanothece microscopica RSMan92
GTCGTAGTACCTCCAACGTATACAGTGAATTGGCCAACCGCTGGACGACCTCCAACCCAACCTCGGATATTCCCCGGGCGGGTAGCATGGTCAGTATCGCCGACATCCGTTCCAATACTGCACTGATGGAGGATGGCTCGCACCTGCGACTAAAAAATATTCGTCTGGGCTATACGGTCCCCCTGAAAGGCAAGGCAGTCCGAAACCTTTCGGTATACGCCGTAGGCACCAACCTCTTTTTGGCATCGAGCTTCCGGGGCTACGATCCGGAAGCCAACCGATTGGGAACCAACTCGACGGTAAGGGGGATTATCCGGGGCGAGTACCCCAACGCGAAAACCGTAACCTTTGGTGTAAAAGCTAACTTCTAACTGAAACAATCATGAAAAAACTACT
>NZ_JBKKKY020000656.1:0-396 GCF_046613545.2 Aphanothece microscopica RSMan92
TACTTTTACAGTACGCATAGACACGTCTGGAATGACGATGATAAAGCTCTGCCATGATGGTACTCCGCTCCTCGGGAACATCATACCACCGCTCACAAAGGACCCTATCACTGTCGTGCATTGCCATGGGGGTGTCTTGGTTATCCACAGAGACACGATCTGTAGATGGTTGTCTCATGGGATCGGGAAAAACGTCAAGATTCGTGTATTGGCCGACGTCTGCCCTCGCTGCAACGAACGCGTGACGCTGCTTGATATCAACGATTGAAACCGCGCGCTCTTCTCGAGGAGGTCTATCTGCGTCGTAATACGATACCGTTCAACTTGGATGGTATCCGCCCCCTCCAAAACCGTTGTCTTCTCATCATATGTAATCGTCGTCATGTGCGAGCGCAC
>NZ_JBKKKY020000657.1:0-396 GCF_046613545.2 Aphanothece microscopica RSMan92
TCCCGCATGGTGCGGGAATCGTCGACGGTCAGGATGGTCACGGTCATGGGATGAGTCCTTCGCCCTGGAGGAAGTCCGGTGGAAAGCCGAGGAGGTTTGCTGCTTCGAGAAGGGTGGGAGAGGCGGTGCCGACGTGGAAATCATGCCCGTCCGATTTCCACGTGACCCAGGCGGAGAGGAGCGCCTGGAGTGCGATGGTCGACACGCGCGTGACCGCGCCCGCCTCGATGACGACGGCGGTGTTGCGCGCCTTCCTGAGGTCGCGCAGCAGCGCGTCGATCGCGGTCAGGTCGAGCGACGGCTTGAGCGTCAGCACGGTGATGCCGGATGTCTCTGTCATGCTCCTCGGGCGGCCTCGATTGGCGTTGGAGGAGAACCCTAGGAAGAAAAGTTTGT
>NZ_JBKKKY020000658.1:0-395 GCF_046613545.2 Aphanothece microscopica RSMan92
TTGTAGCCCGGCCAACGTATCAGATTGAAACAGGAACTTTACCTCCGCTTTATCTGGGATGTGCCAATAAGTTGAGTATTCAAAGCCCCGCACTGGGAGCACTTTGGTCGCCAAGTTTCTCAGCCGACGGTGCCGAAATTATCCCTAGTGGCCAAAAAGGCAAGTTTACCATTGTCCCCAGCCGGGCACAGGTAAACCTCAGCATTAGCAACCAGGGTAATGTACTTGGTACTGAACCTTTCCGGGTACAACGAGTGCCGAAGCCTACCCTTGAATTGCGGGTCAACGGCGGTGCCTACGATGAGCGCCGTGGAACGGGGGCATCTGCCGCCCGTACAATTCAGGTAATTGCGATTCCTGACGAAAGTTTCAAGAACTTCTCACCCGAAGACGCG
>NZ_JBKKKY020000659.1:0-395 GCF_046613545.2 Aphanothece microscopica RSMan92
ATTGGGACTGGCGCCCCCGCGCCTTTGGCACCGAGTTCTGGCAGTATTTCGGGGGCACCGCGCCCACGCATCACCTGTATGGCCTGGCCGAGGCCTTGCAGATGATCCTGCGCGAAGAGGGGCTGGCCGCCGTCTGGGCGCGGCACGAGGTGCTGGCCCGCGCCGTCTGGGCGGCCTTCGATGCCTGGGGGCAGGGCAACCCCGCGATCGCGCTGAACGTGGGCGATCCTGCGTTCCGGGGGCGGTCGGTGACGGCGGCGCGGATGGGCGCGCCCCATGCCACGCGCCTGCGCGAATGGACGGAACATCAGGCGGGCGTCACGCTGGGCATCGGCCTGGGCATGGCGCTGCCGCATGAGGAGGCCTGGCACGGGTTCCTGCGCGTGGCGCACATG
>NZ_JBKKKY020000660.1:0-395 GCF_046613545.2 Aphanothece microscopica RSMan92
CCGTAGCATGGATGGTGACACGTTCGGTGGGTGACCGTTCGGCAAGCGTACGAACGGTAGCCAACACATCCCGTTGGAGCATCTCGGCGCCAGTTTGTGCCGGCGCTGGCTCTGTGCCATCCTTGGCAAAGTACATCACTGGGGCTACCACGGCTTCTTCGATGTTCACCCGTTCCCGAAGCACCGTCAGGACCGTTCTTTCGCCATCTGACACGGGCGTCGTGCCAATTACCGCCTGCGCCCGTACGGTAGGGGCTGCCGCTAAGGGTGCTGGCGGTGGAGGCGGCGGTGGAGGCGGCGGTGGTGGCGGTGGGGGCGGCGGTGACGCCTTGGGCAGTGTCCAGCTGATGGATGCGCCTGCACGAATGGAAGACACATTCCAGCTAACGGTACTG
>NZ_JBKKKY020000661.1:0-395 GCF_046613545.2 Aphanothece microscopica RSMan92
TCGCAAAGCGCTGGAGCAGGTCGCGAACCAGCTCGTTCTCCGACATCCAGACGAATAATGTGCGTGAATCAAAGTGGGCGGTAAGAATCTCGCCTAGGTTCGGTACAGTAAGATAGTTGCACGCTCCATTCACCAGAAATGAGTTCGCAGCCGCTTTTCTTAGTCTGTCAGCTTCACTCGTGAAACTCGCCCTGAGCGATACCTGGTGCTCCGAGAATACTATCTCCGGATGCGCCGCGTTCAGGGCGTGGACACCTCGCCAACTCAATGTCTCATCGACAAAAAGTGATCCGCCAAGCATGTGCGCGCCAAAAGCCAAGTAAACGTCGCCGCTCATTTTGATGTCGGAAGGTAGTCCCACAGGATTCAAGAGTTTGAGTACGTCTCGCCTGAAG
>NZ_JBKKKY020000662.1:0-395 GCF_046613545.2 Aphanothece microscopica RSMan92
GCTGCAGCACTGGTGCACTGCCGTCGGCCTGCGGCGATGCCAGCGTCAGCGGGAACTGCCTGCCCACGCGGTCGACCGAGGACATCATCACCCCGGTCATCGGCGCAGCCCCCGCAAGCCCCGGCGACAGGTTGAACCGCCAGATCGGGGCCGAGAAATAGCAGTCCTGCCACCGGTCGCCCAGCGCGCTGCGGGCCGCCAGCATGCCTTCCTGCAACCAGCGGTCCCAGGGATCGACAAAGCTGGCGGGCAGATCCATCTTCAGGAAGTCCCCGAGAGCCGGCAGTTTTCCGAAGGCGCCGAACTTCTGTGCCATGTCAGAAGGACTTCGGACAGCTGAACTTGGACATGTCCAGCGCGAACGGGTTCAGCGATGACCCCGTCTGCACCTGGAA
>NZ_JBKKKY020000663.1:0-394 GCF_046613545.2 Aphanothece microscopica RSMan92
CACCAGCCAACCGCCATAACGATGACTTTTTGACAACGTCGTACGTAAGGCATATTTCAGCGATTCCTCTTCGCACGGCAGCTGTGGCTTGCGCCAACACTAAATACAGCACGACATCAGCATCCGTCTCTATTCCCTGCCATCAATAACCCCTGCCGAACGTCACCCCAAACAAATCAAAAGCAAGCATTGTGATGCGGCCTGCGGGCAGTCAACAAAACAAAAAAGCATCCCGATAGGATGCAATAGAATCGTCAGAGTGTACCAATTCTCTCTCCAACGGAAACCAGCACTTTTTTACTCTCCCCATTTCTTTCTCACACCCTCACACCCTCACACCCTCATGCCCCTTTCTCTTCTGCCATTATTCCACGAATATTGTTGTAGCTGTTTG
>NZ_JBKKKY020000664.1:0-394 GCF_046613545.2 Aphanothece microscopica RSMan92
CCCGAGCAAGTGCAGACGCTCGATGGCTGCCTGCTGCTTGTCCAAAGATGTGTATTCATGGAGCAGGGCTTCGATGAGGAAACTTGCCGCGGCTGGCACCTCTACGTGGCCGACTACTGTCTCGACTTAGCCCGCAGGGGACTTCCGGTGTATGTCCTGCCTCAACAGGTCTACCATGAATCAACTGGACCGCCGGATCCGAGCGTTTACGCCACGACTCTCAACGGCATACTGAAAAAGCATCGCCATCACTGCAAGAACATCTATCTAACAATAGGAACATGGGACGCAGACACGCAGACAAAAATTATCACTCGACCTACAGTCTTTGGACGCGTGAGGAGTAGAATAAAGTCAGTGTTAAGTCGTCACAATTAAACGTTTTCTCTGCCTC
>NZ_JBKKKY020000665.1:0-394 GCF_046613545.2 Aphanothece microscopica RSMan92
ACGCCGGAGGGCATGGTTCGCAAACAAGGCTTCGACGACACCACGTTTCAATTGTTCCTTGAGCTTCGTCCTCATGTGGTCAGCACCCCTCGTACCAGGCTAACGTGGTACGGCACTTTGCTTGATGGAATGAGGAACTCCGATGCCTCTTGCATACTCCTTGGCCCCTGCAATTGATGGCGTGCGCTCACGTTTCGTCGAGACTTCCACCGGCTTGCGCATGCACCTCCTCGAAGCGGGCACGCCTGGACGTCCAGTGCTGTTGCTGCTGCACGGTTTCCCGGAACTGGCCTACAGCTTGCGCAATCAGTTGCCTGTCCTGGCTGCTGCCGGATACCACGTAATCGCACCGGACCAGAGGGGATGCGGCCGTACAAGCGCCCAGGACGACAGT
>NZ_JBKKKY020000666.1:0-393 GCF_046613545.2 Aphanothece microscopica RSMan92
TGAATTCGGCCCGCGCCACGCATTTCATGACGCCCCGCACGCCTGTCGAGGCGCTGTTCCGCGCCGAGGTGCTGCGGCTGGCGCGGACCGAGCCCTTTGCGCAGCGGTTGCTGAATTCGGGGCGGCTGTCGGTGCCCTGCGTGCTGGCGGGGTCGCCGCTGGTGACGCCCGGCTGCGCGCCCCTGCCGCCGGGCAGCGCGGCCTGCGATGCGGCGGTGTCGGACGGCTGGCTGCTGGCGCATGTGCAGCGGGGCGATTTCGTGCTGATGGGCGTGGGGGTGGACCTGCCCGCGGTGCCGGGGGTGCGGCGGCTGGGGGTGGGGGCGGGCACGGGCTATCCGGTGGTGCAGGACACGCAGGGCCAGGTCGCGGCGCGCTATGGCGCGGGGCTGG
>NZ_JBKKKY020000667.1:0-393 GCF_046613545.2 Aphanothece microscopica RSMan92
CAGGCCCAGACCACCGGGCCATCGGTCGCCCCCATCAGCAGCGCGGCCAGCGTGCGCCGCGCCGACCCGCAGAACTCATGCACCCGCCCCGGCGCCAGACGTGGCCAATCCTGCCCCGGCAGCATCCGCTGCCCGGTCCGTTCCGTGCCGCGCCGCTGTGCCGCAAGCCGAGTCGCCATGCGCCAAACCTAGTATGTTCCTTCTTCGTTCTCAATATTCCACCCCACAGCCCTTGCCCCCGCCGTGCCTGCCGCTAGGGTCCCGCGCGCAAGGCAAGGAGTCTCGACATGAAACGCATCCCCCTCGGCCGCACCGGCATCACGGTGTCCGAACTGTGCCTGGGCACCATGACCTGGGGCAGCCACAACACCGAGGCCGAGGGCCATGCCCAGG
>NZ_JBKKKY020000668.1:0-392 GCF_046613545.2 Aphanothece microscopica RSMan92
GCCGCGGGGCGGATGCCAGGGCCCCCGAAGGCACGCGCGGCACCCATGCCGACTTCCTGGCCGAGGTCGCCCGCCAGGGCCAGTTCCGCCTGGCCGAGGATACCGACCTCACGGCCGCGATCCTGCCCACCTTCTATGTGCTGGACCAGATCAAGAACCGCCACATCGCGCCCTTCGTCACCCGCGCCCGCGCCGACTTCCGCCAGTCGAACCCCTGGAAGGCGCGCGCGCTGGAACTGGTGCTGGGCCGCGCCATGGACCGGTTCCAGAAACCCTCGCGGCGCGAGGAAACCTTTGCCCGCGACTTCGAATACCGCCTGATCGTCCTCGACCACATCTGACCCGCCGCGCCCGGTTCGGCACGCGGACCGGGGCGCTGCCCCGGACCCCGG
>NZ_JBKKKY020000669.1:0-392 GCF_046613545.2 Aphanothece microscopica RSMan92
TGGGAAGGGGCCCCTATCCAAGCCCAGCTTGACACGTTTTGACCGCGCATCAGCATAGGATTCGCCATTCGCGGCATCCCACTTTTCGATGGCGGATGAGTCGGACAGCGCCTTGCGCTGCTCGTCCAGTTGATAGGCCTGATACGTAGGCCACAACAAGTAGCCGGCAATCAGAATAGGCAACACGATGGTCAACCACCGCGAGAGAGACTTCGAGTTCAAGGACTCCTCCTTTAACGTTCCGGAGTTACCGGATTTGAGCTGTAATGTGCAAGTGTCGGCCCGTTTTCCATGCCAGCATGGCGCTTTGCGATGGAGCACGGGAATACCACCCTCCTTTGCAGGAGGACAGAAGGGTTGCGAAGATAGGACTTTTCGCGGGAAAACACCGA
>NZ_JBKKKY020000670.1:0-392 GCF_046613545.2 Aphanothece microscopica RSMan92
TTCCAGCTGTACATCGTAATAATCGACATACTTACTTTTCACAAAGGTGTAAAGAGCATCAATTTGCTCGTTGGTAAGGGGTGTTGGAGTAGACATGAGTGATGGTAGTGGTTATTTCGGTTAATCAATTATCCAAGGCTGACCTTGGGGTTTAGCAATAGCTGCATGTGCCGCACAAACTCTTCAAGTTCGGCCAGGCGGTTTACGGTTTCGGTTTGGCCTTTGGGCGTAATGGAGTAGTACTTCCGCATCCGATTGCCGGCAGGTACTATCTCTACGGAAAGCAGTCCCTCGGCTTCAAGTTTGTGCAAGGCCGGGTACAGCGCCCCCTCGTTGAGGGTGACCTCATTGGAAGTAAGCTCTTTCACCTTTTGGGTCATTTCGTAGCCGTA
>NZ_JBKKKY020000671.1:0-390 GCF_046613545.2 Aphanothece microscopica RSMan92
GGGACAAACGTCCTGGGCTAGCCATGATTGATCACGAGGGACAAACGTCCTGGGCTAGCGATGATTGATGAGGACGAACACACCACCATTTTTGTATGGGTTTTGTCCGCGAGTAGCGATGAACAATCGTTCGCCGGACGTTTGTCCGGTGAACGTTATTCACCAACCTAGCCCAGGACATGTGTCCTGGGATATGATGCTAGATGAACCAATTTGGGCCTCGGGTTGTCCGCGTTGAGCCCAGGAGAAACGTCCTGGGCTAGCCATGATTGATCACGAGGGACAAACGTCCTGGGCTAGCCATGATTGATCACGAGGGACAAACGTCCTGGGCTAGCGATGATTGATGAGGACGAACACACCACCATTTTTGTATGGGTTTTGTCCGCG
>NZ_JBKKKY020000672.1:0-387 GCF_046613545.2 Aphanothece microscopica RSMan92
ATCTGAGATCCGGCGGAGCCGCGTCCAGGCAATGCGCCATTTCCGGCATCGGCGTTGGCATCTCGACGAGATGTTCGTGAAGATCAACGGGGTGAAGCACTATCTCTGGCGGGCGGTCGACCACGAAGGCGAAGTGCTCGAAAGCGTCGTGACGAAGCGCCGGGACAAGAAGGCAGCGTTGACCCGAAGGGCCGCGAAGGGAACTTCCTCAGGAAATCGCTTCGGCAGCAGGGCTCCACCGAAACAATCGTCACGGATCGCCTGGCGTCCTATGGCGCCGCTCTGAAAGCATTGGGCGTGATTGATAGGCGCGAGATCGGCCGGTGGTTGAACAACCGCGTCGAGAATTCCCATCAACCGTTTCGACGACGGGAACGGGCCATGCTC
>NZ_JBKKKY020000673.1:0-384 GCF_046613545.2 Aphanothece microscopica RSMan92
TTCGGCAGAGGGCGGGATCAATGGCGCGCCGGACCTTGCGGTCGCGTTGGGGGGGGGATGTGTCCCCGCCCGCGATGCGCCGCGATGAGATCGGGCACGGCGCGCGCATCGTCGCCGCGATCCGCGATGACGTCGCCGGGGCGCGGATGCCGCGCAAGACGGCGCTTGACCGCCGCCTTGTGCGAGGCCTGCCCGGGTGAGAGGGGGAGGGCGACAGGCAGCCCGCGCGCATCGACCATCGCGTTGATCCGGGTGCGCGATCCTCCACGCGAATTCGGCAGAGGGCGGGATCAATGGCGCGCCGGACCTTGCGGTCGCGTTGGGGGGGGGATGTGTCCCCGCCCGCGATGCGCCGCGATGAGATCGGGCACGGCGCGCGCATCG
>NZ_JBKKKY020000674.1:0-381 GCF_046613545.2 Aphanothece microscopica RSMan92
CGCACGTTGCGCCGAGGGCAGAGCGCCAGCATTGAGCGCTGGCGATGTCGGAATGCCCGCCCACGGCCCTGGCGACATCAACCACGCCCTCAACCTGTTGCCACTGATGCCCTGAACAGCTTGAGCAGGTTGTGGTTGGTGGCCATCAGGGCCCATTCCCCGTTCACCTTTTCCATGCCTCGTAACCGGAAGCGAACCAGGCGCCTGGCACCTTTGATCTGACCGAACACGGGCTCCACGATCGTCTTGCGGAGGGCGTAGATCGCCTGCCCGGCCTGAGAGCGCAGTTTTCGGTCCATCCGCCCTCGGGCATCCAGATCCCGGGGCGCAGGACCCCGTGAAGGCCTGGGCCGCTGGCCGTGCTGCTGACGGCTGGTGGAG
>NZ_JBKKKY020000675.1:0-380 GCF_046613545.2 Aphanothece microscopica RSMan92
TCGCCATCGGCTACCGCAGCAACGCCTCCGGCTCAGCGGCGACAGCCCTTGGTGACCAGGCCAGGGCGGCTGGAGCAGGCGCTACCGCCACCGGTTACCTGGCCAACGCCACAGGAGAGGACACCACGGCCTTGGGGCGCAACGCCAACGCCAGCGGAACCGCCGCGACCGCCGTCGGGGCCGAGGCCCTGGCCTCAGGGGGACAGGCGACGGCAATAGGTCCTAGCGCCAATGCCACCGGACCCTCCGCGACCGCCGTCGGGTTTGAGGCCCTGGCCTCAGGGCAACAGGCGACGGCACTGGGTCCTCGCGCCAATGCCACCGGAACCGCCGCGACCGCCGTCGGGTTGGACGCCCGGGCTTCAGGTACCGCCGCCACA
>NZ_JBKKKY020000676.1:0-339 GCF_046613545.2 Aphanothece microscopica RSMan92
CGACGCGCTCGAGGCGCAGCTTGCGGGCGTCGGCGCGACGGTCGTGGGCTATGTGACGGACGCGATCGACGCGCTGGAGACGTCGCTGACGGCGGCGATCGCGGCGGGCGACGCGACGAACGCGACGGCGATCACGGGGCTGACGACGGAGCTGGCCACGCTGACGGCGACGGTGACGGCGCTGGATGCGGCGTACCAGGCGGCGGATGTCGCGCTGCAGGCGGAGATCGACGCGCTCGAGGCGCAGCTTGCGGGCGTCGGCGCGACGGTCGTGGGCTATGTGACGGACGCGATCGACGCGCTGGAGACGTCGCTGACGGCGGCGATCGCGGCGGGCGA
>NZ_JBKKKY020000677.1:0-333 GCF_046613545.2 Aphanothece microscopica RSMan92
CGCATTCGGCGCTCCAGGGGCGTACGCCCCTGGAGGTCCTCCAGCAGTGGAGAGCGGCCTGACGACCCACCAGCTCTCAGAAGAACTGGACCAGCAATGGGGGTCACGTCATCGGTTCCCGGGATTGGCAGGATCCTTGCTGCCCAGATCCTGGGTCGCCTGGGTGATCCCGGGCGGTTTCGATGCCTGGCCGCAGCCAGGGCCTACTCCGGCTTGATCCCCAGACAAAACAGCTCAGGGCGCAGCAGTGCTGGCGGAGGCCCCAGCAAGAAAGGGGATGCCTGCTTGCGGGAAGCGCTGTTCCTGGCGGCCAATCAGGTCCGCCGTTTCGAT
>NZ_JBKKKY020000678.1:0-328 GCF_046613545.2 Aphanothece microscopica RSMan92
CGCCCTGGAAGCGGAGCTGGCACTGGATTTGGATCGCCAGATCGATGCGATCGAGGAGCGGATCTGGGATTACTACTGCGAGGCCGATCCCGAGCAGATCCTGCTGTCGGTTCCCGGGATTGGCAGGATCCTTGCTGCCCAGATCCTGGGTCGCCTGGGTGATCCCGGGCGGTTTCGATGCCTGGCCGCAGCCAGGGCCTACTCCGGCTTGATCCCTAGACAAAACAGCTCAGGGCGCAGCAGTGCTGGCGGAGGCCCCAGCAAGAAAGGGGATGCCTGCTTGCGGGAAGCGCTGTTCCTGGCGGCCAATCAGGTCCGCCGTTTCGAT
>NZ_JBKKKY020000679.1:0-311 GCF_046613545.2 Aphanothece microscopica RSMan92
GACCGCCGTCGGGTTGAACGCCCGGGCTTCAGGTACCGCCGCCACAGCCCTCGGAGCAGCGTCCATCGCCGACGGTGAAAGCGCCACGGCCCTCGGGCGCAGGGCCAATGCCACCGGAACCTCCGCGACCGCCGTCGGGGTTGATGCCCTGGCCTCAGGGCAACGGGCGACGGCACTGGGTCCTCGCGCCAATGCCACCGGAACCGCCGCGACCGCCGTCGGGTTGGACGCCCGGGCTTCAGGTACCGCCGCCACAGCCCTCGGAGAAGCCTCCATCGCCGACGGTGAAAGCGCCACGGCCCTCGGGCGCA
>NZ_JBKKKY020000680.1:0-295 GCF_046613545.2 Aphanothece microscopica RSMan92
CCCCGAATTCGAGACCTTCTACACGAAGAACATCCTTCTGAACGAAGGCCTCCGCGCCTGGATGGCCCCGGCTGACCAGCCGCACGAAAACTTCGTCTTCCCTGAAGAGGTCCTGCCCCGCGGCAACGCTCTCTGAGTTTCTCGGCCTCGTCGCTTGAGCCATCAGGCCACCCAGCGCCCCCGAGGGGGCGCTTTTTCATGGCAGGTGGTTCCGGGTTGGGGTCGTGCGCCGGCGGCGGGCTGGGGCTCTCTCTCAGCTGGGCGGGCCGCTGAACCGCCTCCAGAAGCTGCGCTC
>NZ_JBKKKY020000681.1:0-286 GCF_046613545.2 Aphanothece microscopica RSMan92
GCACTGTCATATAGATTTAAAGAAATGGGAATTACGAGAAAAAAAAACAGTTACTATATAAAGAAAGAGATGAAGAAAAAAGAGCAGAATATCAAAAAATCCTGAAAGAGCTAATTCTAATTTATGGGGTTGCAAGCCTTGTATTCATAGATGAGGCTGGTTTTGAGGAGTTTGCCTCTTCAGTGTACGGATGGTCAAAAAGAGGAGAGAGAGTATATGGGGAAAGGCAAGGAAAAAGAGGAAAGAAAGAAAACCTTGTGGCAGGTAGAAGAAAAAACAAAAAAGA
>NZ_JBKKKY020000682.1:0-261 GCF_046613545.2 Aphanothece microscopica RSMan92
GCCTCGATCAGGGCCTGTAGGCCCTGGCGCACCAGTTCGGGGATCAGGTCACCGGCGGTGCCGCTGCCAAGCAGTTGCGCCAGCTCATGGGCGGCAGAATCGGAGATGGGCATGGTCTGGTCTCAGGGAGGTGGTAGTGCTCCGACCAGGGTCACAGACCGGCCCACCCATTGCCCCGCAGGGAGTTTGAGGAGAAGACCGCCAGCACCGGCTACGCCGGTGCTGCTCCTCGGGATTTACACCACTTGGCGGGACGCCCCC
>NZ_JBKKKY020000683.1:0-249 GCF_046613545.2 Aphanothece microscopica RSMan92
CGGGAACGTTGTTCGTGCAGAAGGAGTTGGTGGATGAGGACGGTGACAGTGTGTCTCAGAAGATCGATCTGACAGGGAAGCTGTCGATCGAGGATGCAGGCCCGACGCTGGATGCAGCTAAAACCTATGCAGGGACGCTGGTGCTGGATGAATCGGCACTGGACGGAACGCTTCCTGCGTATGCAGACCAGGATGGTGTGTATAGCGCGACGGTGGATCTGTCGACCGTGTTTGGCGATGGTGATCTGG
>NZ_JBKKKY020000684.1:0-239 GCF_046613545.2 Aphanothece microscopica RSMan92
ACCCATCACCTCCGACCACGGAGGAGGCGAACCCACGCAAAAGGCGCGGAAGCCAAGAGCAAAATTGATCTTGCTGGTCTTGTCCAGGACTAGGTACTGGTCTCAGCCAGACACCTGAACGGGATAGGCAAGAGGGCTGGAGGGTCTCGGCGCAGGCTCATCCTGGGCGCCAGCCTGCAGCGCCGGGCCTGAAGCGCGGTGGTGTTCCAGCTGCGTACCTGCAGTAGACACAGATACGC
>NZ_JBKKKY020000685.1:0-238 GCF_046613545.2 Aphanothece microscopica RSMan92
TGTGGCGGCGGTACCTGAAGCCCGGGCGTCCAACCCGACGGCGGTCGCGGCGGTTCCGGTGGCATTGGCGCGAGGACCCAGTGCCGTCGCCTGTTGCCCTGAGGCCAGGGCGCCGGCACCCAACGCAGTGGTTTGGAAGCCCGTGGCATTGGCGCTGCGCCCGAGGGCCGTGGCGCTTTCACCGTCGGCGATGGAGGCTTCTCCGAGGGCTGTGGCGGCGATACCTGAAGCCCGGGCG
>NZ_JBKKKY020000686.1:0-225 GCF_046613545.2 Aphanothece microscopica RSMan92
CTCGCGCCTGCGCTTCAACTCGGCTTGCTCAGTCCCAAGCTCGGCACTTCCATGCCAACCTCAGTCCTCGCCCCTTCCTCTGACAGAAGGTTTCAAAGAGTGCACCCTCAATGCCCACTGCGTTTCCGCAGCTTCCTTCTCAGGTGACTTTCCCAGATCTCAGATCCGGTTCGCTCCCAGCACCGGCACGCGCTTTCCTGCAGAGAATCTCTCGTGAGAAGACAC
>NZ_JBKKKY020000687.1:0-225 GCF_046613545.2 Aphanothece microscopica RSMan92
CTCGCGCCTGCGCTTCAACTCGGCTTGCTCAGTCCCAAGCTCGGCACTTCCATGCCAACCTCAGTCCTCGCCCCTTCCTCTGACAGAAGGTTTCAAAGAGTGCACCCTCAACGACCACTGCGTTTCCGCAGCTTCCTTCTCAGGTGACTTTCCCAGATCTCAGATCCGGTTCGCTCCCAGCACCGGCACGCGCTTTCCTGCAGAGAATCTCTCGTGAGAAGACAC
>NZ_JBKKKY020000688.1:0-223 GCF_046613545.2 Aphanothece microscopica RSMan92
GCCCCAGCCCTCGAGCCGCAGCCGGCGGTAGACCAGTCGCCTGCCCCAGCGCACATGGCGCCGGGCCAGCTCCCGGATCCGCCGCCTGAGCTTCTGCTCCTCGATGGCCGCTACCGGCATGGGCCGGCGTTGGGTGTTGCGGTTCTGGCCAGCCAGTCGGCAGGCACGGCGTTGGGATACCCGGAATCGATCCTCCAGAACCATGACGGCTCTGCGACGACGT
>NZ_JBKKKY020000689.1:0-223 GCF_046613545.2 Aphanothece microscopica RSMan92
GGGGGGGGGGGGGGGGGGGGGGGGGGGGGGGGGGGGGGGGGGGGGGGGGGGGGGGGGGGGGGGGGGGGGGGGGGGGGGGGGGGGGGGGGGGGGGGGGGGGGGGGGGGGGGGAGGGGGGGGGGGGGGGGGGGGGGGGGGGGGGGGGGGGGGGGGGGGGGGGGGGGGGGGGGGGGGGGGGGGGGGGGGGGGGGGGGGGGGGGGGGGGGGGGGGGGGGGGGGGGGG
>NZ_JBKKKY020000690.1:0-223 GCF_046613545.2 Aphanothece microscopica RSMan92
GTTGATCCCCGCCGGGCCGGAGGGGCTCCAGGCTGATGCTCAGCCGGCTGGCATGGCTGGAGGGTTCGCTGGGAATCGGCATCGCCACGACGCCGTCGTTGTCGGGGACGAACTGGACGCATCCCACCTGGCGCCCGTCCACCTCGGCCCAGAGCCGGTAGACGTGCTGGGGCGGTGCCGGCGGCAGCCCCTTGAGGCGCAGCAGGTTGTAGCCCTGATCCGC
>NZ_JBKKKY020000691.1:0-223 GCF_046613545.2 Aphanothece microscopica RSMan92
ACGTCGTCGCAGAGCCGTCATGGTTCTGGAGGATCGATTCCGGGTATCCCAACGCCGTGCCTGCCGACTGGCTGGCCAGAACCGCAACACCCAACGCCGGCCCATGCCGGTGGCGGCCATCGAGGAGCAGAAGCTCAGGCGGCGGATCCGGGAGCTGGCCCGGCGCCATGTGCGCTGGGGCAGGCGACTGGTCTACCGCCGGCTGCGGCTCGAGGGCTGGGGC
>NZ_JBKKKY020000692.1:0-223 GCF_046613545.2 Aphanothece microscopica RSMan92
GTGCCCGCCGCCGCCAGCAGGTGATTGCCGCGCACCACGCTGGCCAGGGCCACGCCGAGCAGGGTCTGCAGTCCGAAGAAGGGAAAGCAGCCGCAGAACACCCCGGCGGCCTGGCCCCGGGCCCGCTGGCCGGGGTTGCCCTCCTGGTGCCAGAGCCACTGGATGGCCCGCCGGATGGACCGCACCACGGGGACATGCGGTCGAAACTGGAACGGACGCAGCG
>NZ_JBKKKY020000693.1:0-223 GCF_046613545.2 Aphanothece microscopica RSMan92
ACGCTCCCCACCGATGCAATCGGAAACCCCAAGCCCACCGCGCAGCGGAATTTCACCGACCCCGACAGCCACATTCTCAAGGGAGCGGACGGCTGGATCCAGGGGTACAACTCTCAGGCCGCCGTCGATGGCGACCACCAGGTGATCGTGGCCATCGGCGTCAGCAACCAGGCCAGTGATGCGGTGCACCTGCTGCCCATGCTGGAGCGGATCGAGGCCAATA
>NZ_JBKKKY020000694.1:0-222 GCF_046613545.2 Aphanothece microscopica RSMan92
TTCAACGATCGGCTACCTGAGTCCGATCGACTACGAGCAGGCGTTCATCACTGCCCGTACACTCATCCCTATGAACCCCTGATCGGTGTCCACGAAATCGGGGGAACCCCAGGATGACGCCCAGAAGCTGGCGATTGAGAAGGCCGAGGCCGCGGGCCTGGATCTCAGCACCGTTGCCGCCGCTGCCGGTACCGATCCCTTGACGATGCCGCAGCGCACGCT
>NZ_JBKKKY020000695.1:0-221 GCF_046613545.2 Aphanothece microscopica RSMan92
CGCCCTGGAAGCGGAGCTGGCACTGGATTTGGATCGCCAGATCGATGCGATCGAGGAGCGGATCTGGGATTACTACTGCGAGGCCGATCCCGAGCAGATCCTGCTGTCGGTGGCGTGGACCCCAGAAACTGAACCAGTCCTTATGAGAGCTTCCCGACCGGCCAGACTTGGCCAGGAGAAGCCCCATGAAACGCAAGCGTCACACCCCCGAGCAGATCATC
>NZ_JBKKKY020000696.1:0-220 GCF_046613545.2 Aphanothece microscopica RSMan92
CTGCTGCGGCGTAAACCGGCGCCGGGTTCTGGTGGGGTTGGTCATCGATAGACAGTCTGGTGGTCATGGCGTGACCCCTAACGACTTGTCCTCAAAACCGGGGGAAGCCCATCCGCTCGCTTGCGCGCACCACGGCTGCGACGTGATGCCCGCTTGCTGCGCTGCTCATCGCCACTGGCCTCGGCCTCGACTGCCTCCTGCTCCGCAGCGTCGGCCTGGT
>NZ_JBKKKY020000697.1:0-215 GCF_046613545.2 Aphanothece microscopica RSMan92
GCCAATGCCACGGGCTTCCAAACCACCGCGTTGGGTGCCGGCGCCCTGGCCAACTTCACCGGCTCCACCGCCATCGGCACCGGTGCCACCACCACCCGGGCCAGCCAGATCGTGCTCGGTCGCTCTGGCGACACCGTCACCATCCCCAACCTGTCCGGCACCGGCAGCGGCCTGATCCTCGCCAACGACGACGGCACCCTCTCCCGCTCAGCCGC
>NZ_JBKKKY020000698.1:0-214 GCF_046613545.2 Aphanothece microscopica RSMan92
CACGCGCTGGAATCCGGCAGGCGCAAGGTGAAGCGCCAGCCGGCCTCCAGGTTATTTTCTTGTCGCGTGATTCACGTCTTTCGGCGTTTCCGCCTCAGACGATCACGCGCTGGAATCCGGCAGGCGCAAGGTGAAGCGCCAGCCGGCCTCCAGGTTATTTTCTTGTCGCGTGATTCACGTCTTTCGGCGTTTCCGCCTCAGACGATCACGCGCT
>NZ_JBKKKY020000699.1:0-205 GCF_046613545.2 Aphanothece microscopica RSMan92
GGCGCTGCGCCCGAGGGCCGTGGCGCTTTCACCGTCGGCGATGGAGGCTTCTCCGAGGGCTGTGGCGGCGATACCTGAAGCCCGGGCGTTCAACCCGACGGCAGTCGCGGCTGTTCCGGTGGCATTGGCCTTGCGCCCGAGGGCCGTGGCGCTTTCACCGTCGGCGATGGAGGCTTCTCCGAGGGCTGTGGCGGCGGTACCTGAA